>NZ_AP025484.1:1200000-1500000 GCF_024347455.1 Vibrio echinoideorum | reverse complement strand
GGGGCTTCAGTTTCTGCACGATCAAGATAGATGATCTCGCCACTTGATAGCGCCGTTAGGTTACAGCTTTCGCCGACTTCTGCTCTCAGGTTTTCAAGGATAGTGCGTCGAGCGCTGTGCATGGTGCTATTCAACAGTAGGTTTTCGGCAAGCTTTCTGAGTCGAATACCTGAGCTGTAGTGCTTCTCATCGCCGTCTCTTTGAATGATGCCTGCTGCTTCTAACTGCTGAAGCATTCGGTGCAGGGTCGGTTTTGGTAGTCCAGTTTCTTCGACTAATCCTTGAAGAGAAATAAACTCGTCTTTTTGCGCTATCACCTCTAATAGTGCAAAAAGTCGGAGAGTCGGTGTATCCCCTTGAACTGGTGGTGTTTCTGTTTGCATATAATGATCCATCCTTGCGATATGTCTATGCCTAAGAGTGTACATACCAAATCATTATTCTTCAATTATCTGAATAAAATTTGACCTTTTTTATTATTCTAATAATATAAATATAAATTATGGAACAATTAATCTCAATAAATGGAATTTAAGATGAAGGCGATTGAACGGATTATTGATAAGGCTCACTTAGATCGTAAGCGAGTGGTTTTGAGTGAAGCTGAGGACCCGCGAGTACTAGCAGCCGCAAGAATGGCGATAGACAAACAGCTCGCTCACATCACCCTAGTAGGGGATGAACCAGCGATCATCGCTGCTGCAGAATTACATCACATTGATCTTGTAGGCATTCATATTGTTTCCCCACAGGCGTCATCACTCAAAGAAGTGCTCGCTGAGCGGTTGTATACGCTAAGAAAAGCGAAAGGTATGACTTACGATGACGCTCTAGAGTTGGTTCTAGACCCACTCGTTTTTGCCAATTTGATGGTCAGAGAGGGGCTGGTCGATGGCACAGTTAATGGTGCGGTTTATACCACGTCTGATGTGGTGCGAGCTGCGCTTCAGATTATCGGCCCCGCGCCAGACAGTGAATTGGTGTCCAGTTTCTTTCTGATGATGTTGTGTGAGCCTTTCCATAATCTTAAAGGCGGCATGATTTTCAGCGATTGCGGTTTGGTGATTGATCCCAATGAAGCGGAATTAGCATCCATTGCGGTTGCCGCATCGAAAAGTGCCCAAACGTTACTGATGGAGCAACCTAAGGTGGCGATGCTTTCTTTTTCTACCAACGGCAGTGCCAAGCATGAATCGGTCGATAAGGTTCGTAACGCGGCTCAGTTAGTTAAACAACGTTGCCCCGGAATCGCCGTCGATCAAGATGTTCAACTCGACGCCGCAATTGTGACTGAGATAGCGGCTAAAAAGCTGCCTGATTCAGAGGTGAAAGGTCAATCGAACGTGTTGATATTCCCCAATTTAGAAGCCGGTAATATTGGTTATAAGCTTGCGGAGAGGTTAGGTGGGGCAGTTGCGATTGGACCGTTATTACAAGGCCTGAATCAACCTGCCAATGACCTATCGAGAGGGTGTAGCGCGCAAGATATCTTTAATGTGATCGCGGTGACCGCGGTACAAGCGCAGCAAGGGAAAGTGTCTGATTCTAACGCTGATATTGATACTGAAGCTGATGTTGAAGAAAGAGAAGAGTCGACGTTTGATTTTAGGTATTAACATTTAGCTCCCGAAGTTAATACTGAATCTTGCACCCAAAATAAAACCCTAAACAACCTAATTAGGATTGCTGATGGAGTTACCTGTTTTACTCGCCATTCTTGCCACCATCGCGGTGGGTACCTATTTCCAAACCGTCACGGGGTTTGGTCTTGGGATCATTGTAATTGGTTTAACGGTCAGTCTTAATCTGGTTTCCTTACCCGTTATTGCTGCTGTGGTCAGTATTGTGACTTTGTTTAATTGCTTTGTCGCTTTGATGGGTAAGCCACTGCTTGGGGAGCTCAAAATTCTGGTGGTGTTAGTCATCGGTATTATTCCCGGTGTATCGATGGGGGTGTTTTTGCTGGACGAGTTGAGTGACTCTGCGACCAATATCTTGCGAGGGCTATTGGGTGCGATGGTGCTATTCGCAGGTTTGAGTTTTATGTTCAAACCTAAAACCAGAAAGGATCGTTCGGCAACGGTATCATTCCTTATATCAGGATTTAGCTCTGGTTTAGCGGGCGGGTTATTTGGGATGGCGGGCCCTCCGATTGTTTATCATCTCTATCGGCAACCTTTTACACTCGATCTGGTGCGAAGCACACTGCTGATGGTGTTCGCTTGTACGTCGATGTCGCGTACTGTCAATGTCTACGTTGCAGGCGACATGGAACCGAGCATACTGTGGCTATCCGCTATTGCTGTCCCCTTGGTGGCGCTTGTCACGATGTTTGCTCGACGTTTCCCGCCACCGTTGTCTAATGACCAATTAAGAAAGCTGGTGTTTACGGTGCTGATGTTGATTGGTGGGTATCTGATGGCTGTGTCTGCATGGTCGTTGCTTGCTGTCTTTTAGTTGCTTGCTATCTCTTAGTTGCTCGCTATTTCCTAGTTACTTGTTATCTCTTAGCTGCTGCTATCTCTTAAGAATATCCTCTAGAAAAGGCTAGCGGCCTGCTAGCCAATACTTCACTGCTCCCCGAAATTTCACTTCTCATTGAGTGCACGTATAAACAAAAAGCCTAACGCTTTAGCATTTCAAATACGTTCTTACATAACCCGAACAGGCAGCTCTCCTGCACATCTAAGGTGATGTTACTGCGGTAGTACGGGCTTAAATCGACGCCCATCCCTACGCCATGAATCTCAATACCGTTTTTGGTCGACTCGCGTTCAATGACTTGTTTGAGATGGTTATCCAAATAGAACTGATCGTTGGCGGTGCTGGTGGCGGTATCCATCGGACAGCCGTCTGAGAACACGATCAAAACCTTTCGTTGTGCACTGTGCTGCTTTAAACGCAGGCTAGCGAACTGCACTGCTTCGCCATCAATCCCTTCTTTAAAGATGTCTGCTTTACGAAGGCTAGCAATGCCAAGGCGAGATCGTCTCCAATGTGTATCAAAATCCTTAAACACGATGTGCCGAACTTCGTTCAACCGGCCTGGGTGCTTTGGTTGGCCTTGTTTAAGCCACTGTCGATAAACTTTTCCACCGTTCCAGTTATTGGTCGTGAATCCAATGATCTCAAATGGAATGTTGGCCAGTCCAACGGATTTAAGAATCGTATCCATCAACAGGCTTAACTTGTGACTGTGCTTTTGCATTGAACCTGAGCAATCCATTAAAAACGTGATGGCACATTGGTGAGATGCGCCGATGTCAGGTTGATAAAAGACAGTGCGATCCAATGGCGAAGTGATGAGCTTGGTGATGGTAGTGGCGTTAACAATGCCTTCTTCTAAATGATCCTGACGTCGGTTCCTTTGTGGCGTGGCAACAAAGCGAGTGAGCATAGCGGCTAAACGGCGAGTGTTTACTTGTCTCGCCATGATGTCATCAGTCAGCTTTTGTCTCAGTTCGAGTAATAGGGCGCGCCTGACGAGTTTGCCTGCCGCGATGACTTGATCAAATTCTGAATTAAAGACCTGATAATTGGCGCCTGACAGTTCGAATACCTTACTACTGCCCGTTATGTCGCTATCGACGTCTTCATCTTGAATGTCACCATCAACAATCAAGGCTAGCTGCGCAAGGATCTTAATGTCTTCTTCGACCGTTGGAGTGGGCGAGTTATCACTTTCTTGCTCTTGGATGATTAACTCTTGTGCAAGGGTTGCAAGCTCATTGGCATAGTGGGCAAACTGTTGCTGGTCGGCTCGATGTTGCTTTAAGCGCTTCAGGCAGTGACCAAAAGTAGGCACGATGCCAGCGAGAGTCGATTCAATGGTCTCAGCGATAGGCTCAGACACCGGAACGCCAGTCAAGCGGGTGTGGATGACCTGCATCAGTGTAAACAGCAACATGCCTATTCGTGATTCGGTAAAGCCATTTTGATGATATTGGTCGCTCCAATACGCAAAGTTGAATTGAATACTAGTGATCACGCCCTTCAGATAAGACGGGACTTGCGATTCAATTCGTACCTGTTCGCAGAAATCATATAACAGACGTTCGACTTCGTTTTTCGGTCGCAATGAGTAATGAAGAACAGCATCTGAAAGCAAGAGTCGTAATGCCGATGAATCGATCTTACCTTGCATCGAAAGCTTGCTGTTTTTCAACTCATGGCGAGACACAAAGGTGAGATCGTTAGTGTGTGCAGACTGGTAATAACAGGGGATATTGCCTTTATAGAGACGTTCTCCCCGATAATTCAGACTCAACTCACCACTGATCGCTCTTGCGACAGACACGCCAAGATCGAGGATCTTTTTCTGTTGAGAAGAAACGTTGACCATGGTTTACGACTCCGAGTGTGAATAGTTTTGAGTAGGTGTTTCTAAATCTTCACCAAAGCAGCGGAAATAGTATTCACTGACTAGCTCTTTCTCTTCGTCTTCGCAGCGATTTAAGAATGACAGTCTAAATGCCGTTGCTACATCGTCGAATATTTGGATGTTTTCGGCCCAAGTGAGTACCGTTCGTGGAGACATCACCGTCGAAAGGTCACCAGCTCGAAACCCGTTACGCGTTAATCCGGCGGTCGCGATCATTTTCTCAACCAATTGTCGGCCACTTTCATTATTTAGATCTGGAAGCTTGGATAACACGATCTTAGTTTCATGTTGTGGATCTAAATAGTTGAGTGTAGCGATGATGTTCCATCTATCTAATTGACTGTGGTTAAGTACTTGAGTACCCGAATACAAACCTGAAAAATTACCCAAGCCAAGCGTGTTGCAGGTAGCAAACAGGCGGAAAGAAGGGTGAGGAGTGATCACTCGGTTTTGTTCTAAAGAGGTGTATTTGCCGTCTTGCTCTAATAGTTGTTGAATCACAAACATCACGTCAGGGCGACCAGCGTCGTATTCATCTAATACCAGTGCGATGGGTTGTTGAATACTCTGAGGAAGAATGCCTTCTTTAAACTCTGTTACTTGCATCCCGTCTTTAATGACGATGCTGTCTTTACCTATGAAATCCAAGCGACTTAAGTGTCCGTCTAGGTTGATCCTCAAGCATGGCCAGTTCAATCTCGCTGCAATCTGCTCAATGTGAGACGACTTGCCCGTTCCGTGTGTGCCTTGAATCAGTGTGCGGCGATTGGAGGTGAACCCCGCTAATATCGCTAGCGTCACTTCGGGGTCGAAACAGTAGTTAGGATCGACTTTAGGAACATATTCGCCCGCATGTTCAAATGCCATCACGGTTAGGTTGCTGTCGATCCCAAAGCGTTCTCTCACACTTACTGGTTGCGTTGGTATCAATTCCGCCTCTTTCATCATTTTTCCCTCTATATAACTCACCACTTGTCGCTGCTATCGCGATATGTCATCGATTATTAACAGCTCCGCTAAAGTTAACGGCACTTTTTGTACGAAAAACTACCAATAATGTGATCCAGTTTTATTAATTAGAATGAATTGTTCCAATTTAATATAAAAAGTTGACGAGCAAAAATTCTACTACTAAGGTGAAATTGAATTCGAAAAAGAGACAATTTATTCCGAAAAATGAAATTTTGGTTAACTCAAGGAGAATGGAAGAATGAGCGAGCAAGAAAAACGTACGGTTGTTTCCGGCACAGTAACAATGACACCATCAGAAGCGTTCGTTGAAACTATGGTTGCTAATGATGTTACCGACATGTTCGGCATCATGGGGTCAGCATTTATGGACGCAATGGATATCTTTGCTCCTGCTGGCATTCGATTGGTCCCAGTGGTACACGAGCAAGGTGCTGCTCACATGGCAGATGGTTACTCTCGTGTATCTGGTCGCCATGGTGTGGTTATCGGGCAAAACGGCCCAGGTATTAGTAACTGTGTGACTGCGATTGCAGCGGCGTTCTGGGCACATAGCCCGGTCGTCATTGTGACGCCAGAGACAGGTACAAAAACAATGGGCTTAGGTGGTTTCCAAGAGTGTAACCAGCTTCCAATGTTCCAAGAGTTTACTAAGTATCAAGGACACGTAACGCACCCAGACCGTATGGCAGAATACACAGGCCGATGTTTTGACCGCGCGATGAGCGAAATGGGTCCAACTCAACTGAATATTCCACGTGACTATTTCTACGGTGAAACTCAAACCGAGATCCCTAAACCAGCACGTTTAGATCGTGGTCCGGGTGGTGATAAATCTTTGAATGAAGCAGCTGACCTTATTGCTGAAGCAAAATTCCCAGTCATCATTTCTGGTGGCGGTGTGGTAATGGCAGATGCAGTTCAAGAGTGTGCAGCATTAGCAGAAAGACTAGGTGCACCTGTAGTGAACAGCTACCTGCACAATGACTCTTTCCCGGCGAGTCACCCATTATGGTGTGGCCCTCTAGGCTACCAAGGTTCGAAAGCTGCAATGAAACTGATGGCTCAAGCGGATGTGGTTATTGCTTTGGGTACACGTCTTGGTCCATTTGGTACTTTGCCTCAACATGGCATGGACTACTGGCCGAAGAACGCGAAAATCATTCAGATTGATGCAGACAACAAGATGCTAGGTCTAGTTAAGAAGATTTCAGTTGGTATCTGTGGTGATGCGAAAGCAGCTGCGGTTGCTCTATCTGAAAGGTTGGAAGGCCGTGCACTGTTGTGTGATGACAACAAAGGCGCTCGCCAAGATACAGTCGCTACAGAGAAAGCACTTTGGGAAAAAGAGCTTGATGAGTGGACACACGAACGTGATTCTTTCAGCTTAGATATGATTGAGGAAAACTCACACGAGACTCCGTTCTCTGGTGGTGAATATCTACACCCACGCCAAGTATTGCGTGAGCTAGAAAAAGCGATGCCAGAAGACGTAATGGTCTCGACGGATATTGGTAACATCAACTCAGTGGCAAACAGCTACTTACGCTTTGAAAAACCACGTAGCTTCTTTGCTGCAATGAGTTTCGGTAACTGTGGTTACGCGTTCCCGACTATCATTGGTGCGAAAGCAGCGGCACCTCATCGTCCCGCTATCTCATATGCAGGCGACGGTGCGTGGGGCATGAGCTTAATGGAAACCATGACATGTGTTCGCCATAACATTCCAGTGACAGCTGTGGTATTCCACAACCGTCAATGGGGTGCTGAGAAGAAGAACCAAGTCGACTTCTACAACCGACGCTTTGTTGCCGGTGAACTTGAAAACCAAAGCTTTGCAGAGATTGCACGAGCAATGGGCGCTGAAGGTATCACGGTTGATAAGCTAGAAGATGTAGGTCCAACCTTGCAAAAAGCCATCGACATGCAGATGAACGAAGGCAAAACAACCATCATTGAAATTATGTGTACTCAGGAATTGGGCGACCCGTTCCGCCGAGATGCACTATCAACACCGGTTCGTTTCCTAGATAAATACAAAGATTACGTATAAGTCATAGGAAGTTTGTCCGGCCACCGCATCATCGAGAATGTTGTCGAGTGCGTGGTCGGGCAATACTAACGGGTATTGGCAAAGTGCTTAAGTGAAGAACGTAAACGCTTAGTTCAATAATTTCTCGTTAAACATTAGAACACTAATTAAATGCTCATTAGGAAAATAAGTGGTTCTAGCTATATACACTTTGTCACTCATTATTATTAATAGTTCATTAGTGGATGGATCTGTAAATACTAGTTAGTAATGAAGATATATATCTACTATCATTTTTTGAAATTATTTTCACCACTAATCACCGTGATCGTTGATTAACATGATTGTTGATTTTTTGATTATACCGTATATAAATTTAAGTGACTTATTGTATGAGTGTTGTGAAAAATAAACGTTATATAAGCTCACTCGACGAGCTGTATGAAATAATCGATTCACTCATTACAGAGTGTAGTGGGCACCGTGGATTAATTTATAACGTGTGTGATTATGAAAATAATAACTTGATGCCGAGCTTAGGCCAATCAAATCGAAAGAATATTCGCCGTGTCGAACAAGAGCTTCTCTCGACCGTGAGAGTTTATGGTGGGCATTCGTTGAGTGCACACGAGATAAACGATTGGTTACTGATGTGTTTAGCCAAGAAACAGGGGTTTCCAACCCGTTTACTTGAATGGACAGATAACCTGATTAATGCGCTGTGGTCTGTATGTCATAGCCAAAGTAAAGACTGTATCAATATTATTAAAGCCATTGATTATCATAAAGTTAGTGTTTTCAACTCACCATGTGACCTGAAGAGAACTCAGATATTCAATGTGGCTGATTGTGATCAACAAGAGCAACGAAAAGATAAGTGGTATTCCATTCACCCATTTAAGGAAGGTGGCAATGATGCCATTCAGCCTTTGTACGATGAGAAAGAATATTCAAACGGTCTAGTATCCGTTCATATTCTTCCGTCAGCGAAAGTAAACCTGATAAAGGAATTAATCTCCATGAATGTTTTAAATGAACCGACAGAATATATTGAAGAGAAGCTGGCTGATTTGAAAAATGAAGCCCATGTAGACAGAAATCAAGTAATTAATAAAGGTGAGGGTAATATCGAGTTACAAGTTAATACTCATGATCGCCAGCTTGAGCAGTATGGCCGAAAGTACCATCAAGATTTTGATTTCGACTAAAGTCTAATATTTCTAATGATTTTATTTGGACCTCATATAAATCTAGTGATTACGAGAAAATAAAATTAGAACACCAATTAATTTATAAAAAGATGAAATCTGTGAGCTTAAAGATTGTTTATAAAGTAACTCGAAGTTAGAGTGGCGAATCTTGTTATCTTGTTATCAAGTTGTTAAATTTTCACAGATCTAGTTTAAACACTCTAATAAAAAAGTGGCGCAAAGCTACTGAAATTTAAACCAATAACGAAAACATAAAGGATTCTGGAATATGAATATGCAAACCAATGCAGCGACATTCGTGCTGGAAAACCAAGTCGACACCGCCTTTTTACAGTCTTTTAGTGATGCATGGAATAACCATGATATTGAAGCGCTAATGTCGTTTATGACCGAAGAGTGTGTCTTCCACACCGTGGCAGGAGAAGGCGAACTTGGAAACACTATCGAAGGGTACGAAGCCGTTCGCAATAGCTTTGAATTGGTTTGGCAGAACTTTCCAGATGCAGCCTGGAGCGACCCTGTCCACTTTGTGTGTGGCGACCGCGCGGTGAGTGAGTCAACTTTCTCTGCGACTAACCCTGATGGCACTGTCATCGAAGCTCGTATGGTTGATGTGTTTACCCTGAAAGATGGGAAAATCAGCGTAAAAAATGCTTTCCGTAAAACACGACCTCTTTTGACTCCTAACAATACTCCCAAGAGCTAGACACGAAACCACAACCCGTTCACGTGTTATGACTAGGAGAGTCGAATTATGAGTTTAGTAATGGAACAACCGGCAGCCGATGCGCCGCCAAAGGTGACAAGCACCCAAGCACAAGAAAGTACCCAAGCAAAAGAAAGATACGATCCAAAATACGATCCACTTAAAGACAAGAGCCCAGGTCACGGCAAGGAATACGCCCCTACTTATTGGGTAGATACCGCAGGCGTGCCACCTGAAGATGATGGTCCAATTACATCGGATATGGATGTTGATGTGGCGATAATCGGTTCAGGCTACACTGGCCTAAGCACCGCGATACACCTTGCTGAAATGTACGGCATTAAAGCGACTGTGATTGAAGCTAACCGTTTGAGTTGGGGCTGCAGTACCCGAAATGGTGGTCAGGCTCAGTGTGCGTCAGGACGTTTGAAACGTTCTCAGTGGATTGAACGCTGGGGACTCGAAACCGCGCTAAAAATGCACCGCGAATGCGTAGATGGTATGAACACATTTAAGTCTCTGATTAAAGACATTGATTGTGACCCGCAGCCGGGTGGCCACTTATACGTTGCTCACCGTCCAAAAGTGATGGCAACACTCGAGAAAGAAGCCAAGTTGTTGCGTGACACCTTCGATTACGATGCGCAGATCTTAGATGCGGAAACCGTAAAGCGTGATTACGTTGGTGACCAAGAAGCGGCAGGCGCAATGCATGAGCCAGAAGGTATTGGCATTCATGCAGGGAAACTGGCATTTGGTTATCTAAGAAAGGCGAGAGCACTCGGCGTAAAAGTTCACCCAGCAAGCCCTGTGATGGGATGGGAAACTCGCAACGGTGTGCATTACCTGAAAACACCAGGTGGTGTGGTTAAGGCTCGGTCTGTCGGTGTTTGTACCGGTGGGTATACCAGCCAAGGTTTGCATTCAGAGCTGAAGAATCGCCTATTACCTGTACTTTCTAACTCGATGGTGACGCGTCCGTTAACTCAAGACGAAATCGCCGCGTGCAACTTCAAAACCAATCAGGTGATTACTGATACTAGGATCTTGCGTCATTACTACCGTTTGTTACCCGATAACCGAGTGCAGATAGGTACACGCAGTGCCATCAGTGGCAAGAACGCACCTGAAAAGAAATACGAAGATATGTTGAGATCGGATTTAACCCGAAAATTCCCTTCTCTCGATCAGATCAAAATCGATTATTCATGGTGGGGTTGGGTTGATGTTAGCCACGACATGATGCCAAGAATCTATCAGCCGAATCCAAAGCAATCCATATTCTACGCACTAGGGTATGGCGGCAATGGTGTGATGTACTCCGCTCAAGCAGGCAAGCGCCTTGCTCAGTGGATTGCAGGTGAAGGTCATAAGCTTGACTTGCCAATATTTGAATCAAAACTTCCGTTCCCCAACGTAAGGGAAGTGGTGGAATCTGAGATGTTTGCACCATTTCGAAGAGTAGGGCAACAGTTCCTTTATCAGTGGTATTCGTTAAAGGATGAAGTGCTTTAACTACTCGAACATTGTTTCCAAAATAGGGAAATAGAACTACGACCAGGAAAGTTGTACCAGGTCACCTTGTGAGCAAAGTACAGGCAGGAAGTCTGTATGATATGAAAGGTTAAGACTATGAAATTGATTAAAAATAAAATTATTGCTGGCGTCACAATTGTAGCAACAGCGATGCTATCTCATACCGCGGCAGCAGCAAATTTTAAAATGGCTATCGGCGATGCTGCTGGTGGTACTCAGTGGGAATTAGCGACCTCATTTTCTGAATTGATGGAGCAAAAAACAGACGGTAAAGTCAAAATCGACCTGTTCCCGAATGGTCAATTGGGCAATGAGCAAGACACCGTAAACGACGCGGCAATCGGCCTTCTCGACTTCTCTGTATTGGCGATCAACAACGTGACGCCTTTCTCTCCAACGGTTGGTCTACTGACCATGCCTTATGTTATTCAAAGTGCAGAAGAAGCGGTGCTATTAACTCAAGGCCAAGTCGGTCAAGACCTTGTCGACAATACTATCCGTGACGCAGGCGTTCGCATCGTAGGTTGGGCTTATTCTGGTTTTAGGGTTTTGACTAACTCGAAAAAAGCCGTAGCTTCGCCAGCCGATCTAAAAGGGTTAGTGATTCGTGTCCCTCGTAACGAAATCATGATCGCGTCTTACCAAGCATGGGGCGTAAACCCAACACCAATGGCATGGTCAGAAACCTTTACTGGGCTACAACAAGGTGTGGTTGATGGTCAAGACAACCCATACATCACTGTTCATGCGATGAAGTTCAATGAAGTACAGAAGTACGTAACAAACCTCCGTTACATCTTCTCACTTGAGCCGCTAATCGTGAGTGAAACGGTCTTCCAACAACAGACACCTGAGATGCAAAAGATCATTCTTGAAGCGGGTCAGGAAGCAACAGAACACAGCTTTGCTTATCTAGAGAATACTGAAAACAAGATCCGTGAAGAGCTACAAGCGAAAGGCATGGTATTCACAGACCCAGCAGACAATGAGCAAGAGTGGATTAGCAAGGTAACGAAATCAGTTTGGCCTAAGTTCTATTCAAGTATTGGTGGCAAAGACAAGCTAGACGACGTTCTTGAGTTACTAGGTAGAAAGTAACGATTAGATACGCCCTATCTGCTGTTCTCCGCTACTTAATCACCTAGCGATAGAACAGTGAGATAGGGCCTTTACATGGCTTTACTCGTTGATCTGTTCAGTACCTGATCTTTTTAGTACCGCGAGCGATTGGTTGTCATGTGGAAATCAACATTGGAGGTTATATGTCAGTCGCTAAAACGATAAAAAAGCATCTTAACAACATCGAGGAATATACCTGTTGTCTGTTGCTAGCAAGCTTTGTCTTATTGCTGTTCACACAAATCCTTACTCGTCAGTTTTTTGATTACTCCATACCTTGGGGTGATGAAGTGGCTACTTACATGTTTGTTTGGTTTGCTTATTTAGGAGCCGTTGTGGCGGCAAAAATGTCAGCGCATAACCGAGTCAGTTTTCACTTCAAGTTTTTCCCACCGATTGTTCAGACCGTCTGTGAAACTATCGCTGACTTCTTATGGTTGCTGTTCAACGGTTACTTTGTCTACCTCAGCTACGATTTCGTGTTCAACAAAATGAACCTGTTTTGGAAGTCTCAGACAACAGGCATCCCAATGAAATACTTCTATATGATTTTGCCTATCGCGTTTTCGTTGATGATGATTCGAATTATCTGGAACAACTATGAGCGTTTGTTCAAAGGCGCTAAAAACGAAGATCCTGAAGTCAAAGAACTGCGCAAAATGACGGCACAAAAATCATCACAGTAGTCGTCATAGAGAATAGTCGTAATAGAGAGATGTAATAATGGAATCCTATTTAACTCTAATTTTATTTGGTGGCTTCTTAACCCTGTTAATTCTAGGTGCACCAATCACCGTATCACTGGCCGGCGCTTCAATGGCGGCCTATATGTTGCTCGACAAAAATCCTATCGCTTTAGTACAGATCGCGTTTACTTCGGTGGGTAACTTCCCGTTAATGGCGCTGCCGGCCTTTGTTCTTGCTGGCGCATTAATGGAGGCGGCGGGTATCTCCAAACGTCTGGTAGATATTGCAGAGAGCTTAGCCGGACCCGTGACGGGTGGCCTTGGCGCTGCAACCGTGATGGCGTGTTTGTTTTTTGGTGCTATCTCAGGTTCAGGCCCTGCAACCACAGCTGCGGTAGGTATGCTAATGGTGCCAGCAATGGTTAAGCGAGATTATGATAAGAGCTACGCCTCCGCGGTGACTGCTGCTTCAGGGGGATTGGGTATTATTATCCCACCCTCAATTCCCTTGGTTATTTTCGGTATCTCCGCAATGGGATTAATGGCACCGCCAGAGGCCATTGCTCAACACGGGCAGTTTGCCTCTTTATCTATTCCAAAACTGTTTGTTGCTGGGGTTGTGCCTGGCTTCATTATGGCGTCGACACTCGTCGTCACTAACTACTTTATTGCTAAACGTGAAGGCTACAAAGGGTTGACTGAAAACTGGTCATTTAGCGAAGTAAGACACTCGTTGCGCCGAGGTATATGGTCGATACTGGCTCCGTTTTTGATTCTCGGAGGTATCTACAGCGGTATGTTCACACCCACAGAATCGGCGGTTGTGGCTATCTTCTATTCACTGTTTGTCGGAGTGTTTATTCACCGAGAGTTATCGTTCAAAAGCACGATTAAGTCATTGTCGACAACGACATGGATCACTGGACGTGTGTTGCTGATTCTATTCGCGGCAACGGTATTTGGTCGCTTGTTAATCGAACAAAAAATTCCGGTTGTGGTGGCGGAGTCATTGTTAGGGTTCACTGACAACATGTACATGGTGTGGGCATTGACTATTGTGTTACTGCTTTTCGTTGGCATGTTCATGGAAACCTTGGCCGCGATCATGATCATCGTGCCGGTCTTGTTGCCAATCATGTACATGCTCGGTGCGGATCCAACGCACGTAGGAATCGTGGTGGTGTGTACGTTATCGATAGGATTTGCTACGCCGCCGCTCGGTGAAAATATCTTTGTTGCCTCGGGGATAGGCGGAGCCACGGTCGAACAGATCACCGCTAAGATCCATCCCTTTGTGCTTGCATCCGTTATTGGCGTGTTCGTTATCGCTTTCTTCCCGCAAATTACACTTTGGCTACCGTCCTTGGTGGGCTATTAGGAGAGGTCACTATGAATATATCAAGAATTATCCTCATTGGTTGTGCCGTATTTGCAGTGATCAGTGGCATTGGGTTGCGTGCCGAACATTCAGAAACAGCGAAAGAAAACGAGCCAGTCAATGTGCTCGACATTTCAGAACCACATGTTGTCAGTGACGCTGAAAGAAGAGCCAAAACCCTGCTTGCGAAGGCGGTTATACATGTGCAAAAGGATGGCGATGAGAGTGTGAGTGACTTCATGAGCGACCCTGAATATACAGACGGTGAGCTTTATGTGTTTGCTTTAGGGATTGATGGCCAATTCCTCGCCAGTGGCGGATCTTCAATGGTGTTGGTGGGCGACAGCGTTTTGGACACTCAAGATGTTTATGGCAATCCTTTTTTCCGAGAAATGATCACTAAGGCTGTGCATAACGGTTTTGGCGAAGTTCAGTACCATTGGACAAATCCGACTGACCGTATGGGTGAGCCTAAGACCACCTTCTTTGAACGAGTGGGCGATGTGATTGTGGCTGTGGGTTACTACCCTGAACGCTCAAGTGCCGCAGAAGCTAAGCGATTGTTGGCAAGAGCGATGACGGCGATAGTCGAATCCGAACAAGACAGCATTACCGAGTTCAATAATAGCGAAGGTCGCTTTGTTGAAGGAGACTTGTATGTGTTCGTGATGGACATGAACTCTGGAAAGCTGCTCGCACACGGTGTATCTCCTGAACTTGTTGGGCGATCACACAACGAAATCCTAAGCCCTGACGATAAACCGATTCTTACTGAGATGTTGAACCTCGCAAAAGAAAACGGGCGTGGAGTTTATACCTACCGATGGTTGAATCCGCTGTCGAGCAAAGTCGAAACCAAGCATACCTATTATCGAGTAATCGACAATAAGTTGGTTGGGGTCGGTTATTACACAAAATCAAACAACACGTAAAAGTGGTTCTAGTGAGCCCTCAGCCCAGGCTAATCAAGGGCTAGGGGCTCAAAATGCCGGTGTGTGTAAAAAAGCAATTTAGTAAAATTCACAGTGTGAAATTTTTGTTGTGAAATTGTTTAGAAAATACAAGTAGTATGAAATACATGGAAGCAACACAGTAAAGAACAATTTTGAAAAGGGTCAATCAGGATTTTTGACCTACATGAAATTCAAAGCCGTAAGAGGGAAAAACTATGAATATGCTGACACTAGACAAAACAGAACTTCACAGAAACCATTCAACATTTATTGCTGAAGCTGTCTTTGCCGTCGAAATGGTGAAAGCAGACAAGCAACTCGAAAAACAGAAAATGGCGAAGCAGTTGCTTGATACTTTATTTCCTCTTGAGACTGGCTCACACGAAGATGCAGTGAGCTACGAGATTGATTATCGACATGTTCAGGTTTACTTCAAAAACAGTGAACACACAGGCCTGAAACGTGCTAAACACTTTGTGGCTTACACCGGTGACAAGTCAAAACCATCGGCAATATTATTCCGTGACGAAAGCGGTACACACGTTGAAGTGACAATCGGTGCTCGCAAAGGTACTGGCCACTTGGAATTAGTTGATATTCAAGATATCCAACTAGAGACATGCACTACGTTTGGCCAAACAGAGGCGAACCGTTCTTCAGGAATCCGTCACTGGGTAAGCCTAGTAAAGGGCGATGAAAGCGGTAAACCGAACGCATCGAGTGAAGACAAAGAATTCACAGAAAAGAATGGTGAAGACTATAACCTAGGTTTTTGCTTCGCGATCTAATATTGCTTCGGACTTAAATGTCGTGCTTCTGTAGTGAGCTGTAATTCTGTAATGAGCAGCACTTGTCTGGTACGAAGTACGTAAAGCAATGTAGCACCGATATTCGAAGACAGATTTCTCTTTTACCTTTGGTAATTTCCCCGCCCTATAGCGGGGCTTTTTTATTAGAGCTATAAATAAATCAGGTTGTTGTTAATATTATCTGTAGAAAGTTTGAATGAGAATTTACAGTGCGCCATTTGAATTTAAGATGCTGTATTTAAAGATTTTTATTTGTTTATTTTATTCTGTGTTTATGAGTTTAACTATCGTGATTCACGGTGGTTTGGGTGACTATTGAGCTAAAACTCAGTCAAAATGCTTTGAGCTGTGCTATAATCCGCGCCTTGGGATTGAGCCAATAAGTCCATTTATCACCAATCATTGTGATTTTTATCGCCTCTATTTAGGTGGTGCGGCGAGCCAATCAAGTAGTAACTGGATATGGAGAGCGTCCTAATATTCGTTGAATCGGATATACGAACATCATAATTTATGAGTTTTAAATCAAAAAAATACAGTATTGATTCTACTGATTATCAAGTTGGTCAAGATAACGTCAATAAATGGGGCATGGATGTCCACAACACCGTCTTCGTAGCTTCAGTAGGCTTGTCTCTTCTCTTCATCATCACTCTTCTTATTCTTCCTCCTGCAGATGCTAAAGCTGCAATTGATTCTATTAAGGGTGCTGTTTTATCTAAGTTTGACTTCCTGTTTATGTGGGGAGCTAACATCATGCTAGCGTTTGCTGTTGTTCTTGCTTTTTCACCGTTGGGTAAAATCCGTTTAGGTGGCGAAGACGCGACGGCGGACTATTCAATGTCATCTTGGATTGCGATGTTATTCGCAGCAGGTATGGGTATTGGACTTATCTTCTGGGGTGTTGCAGAGCCAACTGCGTTCTTCACGAACTGGTTCGGAACGCCATTAGACGCAGAACCTTTCACAGCCGCTGGTCGTGAACTGGCGCTAGGCGCAACCGTATTCCACTGGGGTTTTCATGCATGGGCTATCTATGGCATGACGGCGCTTTGCTTGGCGTACTTTGTTTACAACAAAGGCTTACCGCTATCAATGCGTTCTGTGTTTTATCCAATTCTGGGTGAGCGTGTGTGGGGCAAAACCGGTGATGTAATCGATGTACTAACCGTACTGGTTACTCTGTTTGGCCTAGCGACTTCATTGGGCTTAGGTGGCACGCAAGCAGCAAGTGGTATCAGCCACGTGTTCGGCTGGGAAAACAACATCTTCCTTCAGCAATCTATTATTGTTCTGATCATGGGCTTGGCGATCATCTCTGTTATGCGTGGCATGGACGGTGGTGTTAAGTTCCTAAGTAACCTGAACATGGTTATTGCATTCATATTCCTTGGTCTTATCGCTGTATTGAACTTCACAACTGTGCTTGATTCAATGGCAACTGCGGCAACGGGCTATGTGAAAAACATCGTAGCTTTGAGTCAAAGTGCGGGTCGTGAAGACACAACATGGCTGCATGGCTGGACTGTGTTCTACTGGGCATGGTGGGTAGCGTATGCACCTTTCTTCGGTATGTTCGTAGCGCGTATTTCTAAAGGCCGTACGGTTCGTGAGTTCCTACTTTGCGTATTGATTATCCCAACGTTAGTAACTTCAGCTTGGATGTCTATCTTTGGTGGCGTGGCTATCGAGCAAGTAATTAATCAGGTGGGGCAACTTGGCCTCGACCAAGGCATTACAGACGTATCTCTAAGCTTGTTCTACATGCTAGATGCTTACTCGTTTGGTAGCATTCTGTCTGTTCTCGCAGTTGTGCTGATCATCGTGTTCTTCGTTACCACATTGGACTCAGGTTCTATCGTTATCGATGGCATGACGGCAGGTGGTAAACTAGAAGTGCCAGTGAAACAGAAAGTCGTTTGGGCGGTTATCTCAGGTGCTATCGCAATGGTGATGCTGTGGATTGGTGGTACTCAATCAATCCAAGCTCTGCAATCTATTACGATTATTGCAGCACTGCCGTTTACGATCATTCTTCTGATTGGTTGTGTGAGTTTGGTGAAAGGCCTACTGACAGAAGTCGGTAAAGGGCAAGAAACTGTTACTCAAACTACAAAATAAATAGTGAATTAAGTAAGTCGCTAGATAGGGATTTACTTTACTCTGCATGATTCAAAGCTCTCTTGTACTTGGTGCAAGGGAGCTTTTTTATTTCGTAGAAGAAATCAGAGACAAGATAAAAAAGAGCCACAAGTGAATCATCACTTGTGGCTCTTTTTAGTTTTAGGGAGCAGCTATTAGCTTACGCGTTCAATTCATGTTGAATTACGTAATCCAAAGCACCGACTACCGCTGCAACTTGAGCGTCATTACACTCTTCGTCAGTCACTTTGTCGCTGTCTGGGTAAACCTCTGTGGTTGTTCCGTACTTACAGTCGGTCACGCCGCCACATAAGCCAAGCTTCTTCATTGGGTAGTTGATCACACCGTGTTGAGTGACGTCTGAACCAATGATCTTGCCTTCGTCATCCGCAGGCGCAATGTGCGTTACTTTTTCTACTGAAGCAATTACTGCCGCTTGGAATTCAGGCTGCGGGTTTTCAGTATCACCAACCGTGTAGAAACCGTCTGGAATCATACCTTCGATGTACTCAATGCCATCACGTGCTGCGAGTGCTGGTCGGAATTCAGTTTCATCAGAGTCTGTTGTCTCATGCAGGTCAACGTGAACCAAGACTTCTGGCAAAGAGGCCACTAATGCACGTAGGTTTGCTGATTCTTCTGCTGGCGTACCGTCGTAGAAAGAGCGGTTTGGATCAACGGCATTTGGGTTCCAGCGATTGATCACTTCGTAACCCCAAGGGCTCACACAAGGTGCTACAACAATGTTGAAGTGCGCAGTGTACTTTTCTGCCTGAGTCGCTGCGAATTTGATTGCGCCATGTACACCGCTGGTTTCGTAACCGTGAACGCCGCCTGTTACGAGAATGGTCGGCTTTGACTCGTCCCAGTTTTTGCTTTTGATAGCGAAAAGTGGGAAGCGATCTTCGTCGTAGCTCAGTGCACCGTATTGCTCGATGTCAAAACGTTCAGCGAGCACCTTAATCTTTGGTACAACTTCTTGTTGATATTCACGCTTAACTGTTCTTTGAGCGAACCATGCTTCACGTTCTGCTTGTTGCCACTTTTGTCCTGGCTTACCAATCGGGTAGGTAGATTCACTTTTCATCTATACTTTTTCTTTTATGTTCGTGAAAGATTAAGACAGATTATTCCTGTCTAACATAGACAGCAATAGAAAACACAATTTGTGACTTTATTTTTTACAGACTCATAACTTTGATGAGTGAATTGATGATGTTACATTTCATCGATGGTTCAATCCTTTATAAAGAGACAATAAAATGGCTGGAGCAAGTTTATTAACACTGTTAGATGACATTGCAACCGTGTTGGATGATGTTGCACTGATGTCTAAGGTGGCAGCTAAAAAAAACGCAGGCGTATTGGGTGACGATTTAGCCCTTAACGCTCAGCAGGTATCAGGTGTTTCTGCTGAAAGAGAAATCCCAGTGGTATGGGCGGTCGCAAAAGGCTCATTTAAAAATAAGCTGATTTTGGTTCCGGCGGCATTATTGATCAGTGCATTTATTCCTTGGTTGATTATGCCACTACTCGTGATTGGTGGTCTGTTTCTTTGTTTTGAAGGCGCAGAGAAAATCTTAGAGAAGCTTTTCCCTCATTCTCATCAAGATGATGAAAAGGGAGAGGATACGAGTACTGGCGAATCCATAGAGGAATATGAGAAGAGAAAGGTCGCAGGCGCGATTCGTACCGACTTTATCTTATCTGCGGAAATCATCGTGATAGCTCTGGGTACCGTTACGGGTACAAGTATCGTCACTCAGATTCTTGTCGTGAGTTTGATTGCGGTTGTGATGACGATTGGTGTTTATGGCTTAGTCGCTGGGATCGTGAAGTTGGACGATTTAGGTTTCTATCTCCAGCGAACATCGAATGGGAGTGCCATTAAAACCCAATTGGGTAACGGGCTAGTCGCATTTGCACCCAAGCTAATGAAAATGCTTGCTGTTGTCGGCACGGCTGCGATGTTCTTGGTTGGCGGGGGTATTGTGGTTCACAACGTTCCCGCGATTCATCATTTAATTGAACCGATTATTATGGATTTTAGTGGACATACGATTACGACAGCGGTAGTACCGACGCTATTAAATGGTGTGATTGGTGTTCTTTCAGGGTTGATTGTCGTCGCGATTTGGACTGCTATTGGAAAAATTCGTGGTAAATAATCGTTAAACTATTTCTTGTAATAAGACAGCTTTTCATCGAAACAAAAAAGGGTCACCATAATTAATATGGTGACCCTTTTCGTTAAATGGAGGGTGTTTATTCAACAGCCCAAGTGCTTATTTTACCGATAAAGCGCTTATTTACCGACTAAGCGTTTATTTTACAGACCAAGCAATCGTCTCGCCGCCACGGATTGGCACAACAATGTCTGAACCGAAAGGCATTGTTTCAGATACATTCCACTCTTCTTTAACGAGCGTGATTGTGTCTGAGTTGCGAGGCATGCCGTAGAAGTCTGGGCCGTTGTGGCTCGCGAATGCTTCTAGGTTCTCAATCTTGCCTTCTAAATCGAATACTTCAGCGTACAGTTCAACCGCAGCATGTGCTGTGTAAGAACCTGCACAACCACAAGCTGACTCTTTGGCGCCCTTTGCGTGTGGCGCAGAGTCTGTACCCAAAAAGAATTTATTGCTGCCACTTGTTGCTGCTTCGATAAGCGCCAATTGGTGCGTGTTGCGCTTAAGGATTGGTAGGCAGTAGAAATGTGGCTTAATGCCGCCAACCAACATGTGGTTGCGGTTATAAAGCAAGTGGTGAGCTGTAATGGTTGCCGCTACGTTCTCGTTAGCGTTCTTAACGAAAGTCGCTGCATCTGCAGTCGTGATGTGCTCTAGAACGATCTTCAAGTTAGGGAAGTCGTTAACAATCGGTGCTAGAACTGTGTCTAGGAACTGCTTTTCACGGTCAAAGATATCAACATCGTGAGCCGTTACTTCACCATGAACAAGCAGCAACATACCCACTTCTTGCATGGCTTCTAATACGTGGTAAATCTTTTGAGCAGAAGTTACGCCAGAGTCAGAGTTTGTCGTCGCGCCAGCAGGGTAAAGCTTGGCCGCTACAACAGCGCCAGACTCTTTCGCTTTACGAATTTCATCAGGAGTTGTGTTGTCTGTTAGGTAAAGTGCCATTAGAGGCTGGAATTGTTCACTTGGCTGCTCTGCCATGATGCGTTCACGATAAGCAAGCGCCATTTCGGTATCGGTTACCGGTGGGATGGTGTTTGGCATGATTAACGCTCGACCATTGTAGCGGCTGATATCGCGCACTGTATCTTTTAATACGTCGCCATCGCGTAGATGAACGTGCCAGTCGTCAGGACGAGTAATCGTAAGTTGTGTCATTGAAGGCTCCCACCATTTGAAGTGTTATGTAGTTGGAGCCTAAACTCAGCGAAATCTGTGAAAGCAATCGCTTACGTTTAGGCGACAGGATGATAGTGGAAAAGCACTTTCATTTCATCCTATTTTTAACCCTTCAGGGTTAGGAGCTTGTTTTTATGAGTATTTTATTCGGTATTAATTCTCGGAGATGGTCAGGGTTAGCGAGTGGCTACCCACAATCCGTGGATCATACCTGGTACCCAGAAGAAGAAAGTAAGAATGATGTTAATCAGCAAATCTTTACCTGTGCCGCGAGCGAAGAACACGCCAACAGGAGGGAGTAGTACACATAAGATGATAATGACAAGTTTGTTCATGATAAATCCTTTTTATTCAATGAAAGTTCAATGCGGTAACCGTGTTCAAATTATAGAACGTATGGAGAGTGTTAATACATTGCTGTCTTTATGTAGATAAGACACTAGGATAAACATCTCAAGATATTAGCTTAGTATCAAGTGTTTAATGCCTGCCAGTTTATCTATTTATAACCATTTGTTAGCATTGGGACAAACAACAAAACATTGGAATCGTTATGTCGCAGCTACCTTTAGATAAAAAAGCTCAAGATCAAAAGGCTTCAGAGCAAGTGTCTTCTCTATCTCAAATTAATGTGTTTCCGGTTAAATCAGTAGGCGGGATTTCACTCTCTTCTGCTTGGGTCGAAAAACAAGGCCTAACTTTCGACAGACGCTTTATGTTGGCATTGGCAGACGGTTCAATGATCACGGCGCGTAAGTATCCGAAAATGGTCAAGGTATCTTCAAGCTTGCAACCAGACGGTTTGATCTTCACTTATGAAGGTAAAGAACCGCTGCGCCTAAAATATGCAAACTTCAAGATGCAAGAAGCGCCAGCAACAGTTTGGAAGGACAGTTTTACGGCTTACACCACCAATGATGAAGCTGATGATTGGTTTAGCGATGTGTTGGGTGTCCGAGTTGAACTCCTGTTTTCAGGTGAGCAATCGAATCGTGTTCGTGAAAAGCTCGGTCACAACGTGAGCTTTGCCGATGGTTACCCAATGTTGGTGATCAGCCAAGCCTCTCTTGATGAGTTAAACCGCCGCAGCCCTGAAACTCATTCAATGGATCAGTTCCGCACTAACTTTGTCGTTTCTAATACCGAAGCCTTTGCTGAAGACAGCTGGAAGCGTATCCGTATCGGTGAGGTTGAATTCGAAGCCGTTAAGCCTTGTGAGCGCTGTATTCTAACAACGGTTGATGTTGAACGCGGAGAATTCAGAGAAACAAAAGAGCCGCTTAACACCTTTTCTAAATTCAGAGCGAATGAGCGCGGTGGTGTTTTCTTTGGTCAAAATCTAGTTGCTAAAAATGAAGGCTTAGTTAAAGCCGGTGATGTTGTTGAAGTACTAGAAACCAAAGAGAAGGAGCACTACCAAGATACTTGGGTAGAATCATTGCATTTAACCTGTGTTGAACGTGAAGAGATCGCTCGTGACTTTACAACTTTTTGGTTAGAACCTGCGAAAGAGAACCACTCACTACCAAGTTACCAACCTGGGCAACATCTGCCGATTGAGATGGTGATTGATGGCGAGACGATTTCGCGTCGTTACACGTTATCTTCTAGCCCATCACGAGCGGGTCGTTTGGCGATTTCAGTGAAGCGAGTAGATGATGGTCAAATATCTAACTGGCTCAATGATCATTTCCAAGTGGGCGATACTCTAGTCGCTCAAAACCCAGATGGTGCGTTCTACTTAGAAGCAAACCCAACCCATCCGTTACTGCTTTTGTCTGCAGGTAGCGGAATTACCCCAATGTTGTCGATGCTTCGTTACTTAGCCGACCATGGTCAAATCGATGATGTGGTTTTCTATCATCAATGCAGTAGCGAAGAGGATATTCCTTATCAAGCTGAGATTGATAAGATTGCCAACGAACATAAAGGATTACGTGTGATTTACTCGTTAAGCCAACCAACTAAAGAATGGGATGGTTTATCTGGTCGTTTGAGCGTGTCGCATATTGCTAAAATTGAAGCACTACACAAGCGTCAAGCGTTTGTGTGCGGCCCAGACGGCTTTATGGATAACGCAAAAAAACTGTTAATCCAAATGGGGCTCAATCCTCAGCATTATCATCAAGAAGCATTTGGCGTGGCTCAATCAACTGAAGAAACAGTGAAGCAACTGCAGTTGAGTGTTAATGGTTACTTGTTTGAAGGTAATAACCAATCAACGCTATTAGAACAGGCTGAATCGGCGGGTGTGTCTATTGCTTCTAGCTGCCGTGCTGGTTTTTGCGGAGCGTGTAAAGTGACCCTTGAGTCTGGGCAAGTTCACCAACCAGATGTACCTGCGTTGCAAGATCATGAGCGTAACATGGGGCAGATACTGGCGTGTTGCAGTGTTCCGCAAACTGATATCGAAGTTGTGGATTAATAGCTCGCTAGATCATAAAGAAAAACGCATTAAATAGAAAAGGCCGGAAGATCATTGAAATGAACTTCCGGCCTTTTAAATTCTGAGACTAATTCAAAAGATTAATCGTAGATCGTTGGGATTGGTTGACGCTTGTGCTGTGTTGCTTTGTAGATACCAACTAAACGATCGGATACATCTTGAGGCACTTCTTTGCCTTCAAGGAAATCATCGATTTGGTCGTAAGAAAGGTTCAATGCTGCTTCGTCGGCTTTCTGTGGGTCAAGCTCTTCGAGGTCGGCAGTAGGGACTTTCTTAACTAATAGCTCTGGCGCACCTAGAGTTGCTGCTAGTTCACGAACTTGACGCTTGTTCAGGCCAAATAAAGGTGCTAAATCACATGCGCCGTCACCGTGCTTAGTGTAGAAGCCAGTAATGTTTTCCGCTGAATGGTCAGTACCAATCACAAGGCCGCCAACGTAACCTGCAATTTCGTATTGTGCGATCATGCGAGCGCGAGCTTTCACATTACCTTTTACAAAGTCGATTTTTGCAGAATCTGTTGGAAGCAAACCTGTGTCTTCTAAAGCCACGTGAGATGCCGCATGCAACCCATCCACGCCTGCTTTAATGTTTACAGAAACAGATTGGGAAGGCTGGATGAAAGACAGAGCAAGTTGTGCTTCATCTTCATCTTTTTGCTCGCCATAAGGAAGGCGAACTGCAATGAATTGGTAGTCGTTGTTGCCAGAGCTTTCATTTAGGCTGTTAATGGCCATTTGTGCCAAGCGGCCACAGGTTGTCGAATCGACACCACCACTGATACCAAGAATGAGAGACTTGCATCCTGATTGCTGAAGTTTCGTTTTGATAAAGTCCACACGACGAGTCACTTCGAAGTGAGGGTCTATTGAAGGTAGTACGCGCATTTCGTCACGAATTAACTGTTCCATTCGTATTCCTTTCCTGCAAGCAAATTAAAAATCTAGTGTTATCATACCTAAATCATCCGATTTAAAAACCTCTTTGCACAAGCTTAGAAAGAGAAGGCAGTAATAAATAATGGAAAAAATAGCCATTTTCGGTAGTGCGTTTAATCCGCCGAGCTTAGGGCACAAAAGTGTGATTGATTCGTTGGCTCACTTTGACAAAATTCTTCTGGTCCCCAGTATTGCCCATGCTTGGGGAAAAGAGATGCTAGACTTTGATACGAGATGTCAGTTGGTCGAGGCGTTTATCTCTGATTTATCGTTGGAGCAAGTTGAACTTTCACTGGTTGAGAAAGGGTTGTTTACTCCAGGTGAAAGTGTCACGACTTATGCGGTGCTTAGTCAGCTTCAAAAACATCATCCAGAGGCTGAACTGACCTTTGTCATCGGGCCTGACAATTTCTTTAAGTTTGCATCGTTTTATAAATCGGACGAAATAACGGAACGTTGGTCTGTGATGGCTTGTCCTGAAAAAGTTAAAATTCGTAGCACTGATATTCGCCATGCTTTGCAAAATGGGAGCAATGTTGCAAAACTGAGTACAAAGTCAGTTACAAGGATATTGCAAGACAGTGAACTGTATACAATAATGTAGATTCACTAATTCGAGAGGTCTGATGACTATGCTAAAGGGCGCGATACCAGCGACGATAATCATTGCGGCATGCAGTATGCCTGCACACGCTGATTGTGATTTTTTTAGCTTAGATTCAATAATGCTGACTTCTGATGATGAAAATAGCTGTTTAGATTTTTCTACGAGCATTGAGTCCTTCGGCCAACGCATGTTAGAAATCAGTGGTCTCGCTGATGCAGAACCAGAAAACAAACCAGACTATTGGTCCGATTGGGTAATCCAAAGCAAAGATTCCCCTTTGTTAACGCAAAGTCTTGAATCTAATTATGTTGGCTTAGGTATGTGGTTCCCTGAAGATCTGGAAGACGATCAATATGATATGTCTACTGAAGAATGGTTGATGAATCATGGTCTTCAATTGAGTATCGGTTTTGGTGAGAAAGTCGAAGGGCAACCTCGTATGCGCTTTGATTACCGCTGGCATGACTCACGAGATGCAGATCTAATGATGCAGGTTGAATTGCCATTCTAGATTGGTAGATTATTAATCTATGTTGAGATGTTGAGAGTTAAAAGTTGAAATGCTAAGAATTAAAAAAGCCGCAAAAACTGAGTTTTTGCGGCTTTTTAGTGTTTGGTGTCTTTGGTTTGGTTTAAAAACTCGGCTTAGAGAGTGACTTGAAGTTGGGCTCTAGTGAGTGAATAACGATGCTCGATCCCTTTGGCTAGAGAGCTTCACCAAACACGAGCATACACAGCTGTTCGAACTCTTCTTCTTTTCCAGAGAACAAATCATCAATCACAAGCGTACGTTTCTGACCTGACTGCATGCGTTTCTTCGCTTCGCGCATTACCATCACCAAGGTGTGTTCTTGTGGCAGATTCGAATCGTCGATGTTCCACTGGTTGAATCGTTGAGACAGGGCGCTTTCGCAAAGCAACGGTTTGAACGCCAACACTTCTTGTTTAAGCACAGAAAGCATATCTTTGAATGCTTGTTCGGTATTATTTGCTTTTGAAGCACGAGCTTTGGTGAGTTCTAACTTTTCTAGTAGCGCTGAAGACAAGTTTGTTTGAGTGATGTAACCCGCCTGTCTTGGGAAAGAATCCGTCAAACGTACAGAAAAGTCGACACGATTCACCTGGGTATTGGGAAAGTAGGTCAGTGATGTTAAGCAATCATAGGGAATCCAGATACTTTGACCTGGCTCGACGGCATATTCTTGTTTACCCAGCTTTATCAAAACCAAGCCACTTTGAACCGATACAAGGCTATGTTTAAGTACTTTCTTTCTTGGTGTAATCACCAAGTGTGAAAAGTAAGCCGATGTATATTCAATAGCGAAGTTCATAGATAGTACCTTAATTTTGGGGCGTCAAGATTACCGTTAATCTTAAAGAATGCCAACAATAACAGGGGATTTTCAATGTTTCTGGTCTGACCTTGTCAAAAGTATGGGCTCTGTAGCTGCGATAAGTCAAAACAACGCGTAGAATGAGCAAGATTTTTATTATATGAATTAAAAAATGACCTCTCCAAGCGATCCATATGTTGATATTCGTCCTTACGGCGATGATGAAATTCCTGCGGCACTAAACCGTCTTATTAATGATGAAGAATTTATCAGTGCGATCTTGCACTACCGTTTTTCAAACCATGCGTCTTGGTTCAAAACATTAATGAGTCCAATTTTACGCGTGTACTTAAAAATGAAATGGAGCAAGCTGACTAGCGTTGAATCCATTCAGATTGAAGTGAAAAAGTACTTACGCGACACGTTAGCTAAAACCACTAATGGTGTGACATATACGGGCTTAGAGTCGCTGGATGCCAATCAAGCTTACTTGTTTGTATCAAACCATCGTGACATTGCTATGGATCCAGCGTTAGTCAATTACGCTTTGCATCAAAAAAATCATCAGACTTGTCGTATTGCGATTGGCGACAACCTGTTGAAGAAGCCATGTGCCACTGAATTGATGCGTCTCAACAAGAGCTTTATCGTAAAGCGTTCTTTGAAAGGGCCGCGTGAAATGATGAAGGCCTTAGGCCTGCTCTCTTCTTACATCAAGCACTCTTTAGAAACGGGCAACTCTATCTGGATCGCTCAAAAGGAAGGCCGTGCTAAAGATGGTAATGATTTTACTGAGCCTGCAATTCTAAAAATGTTTCATGTTGAAGGGCGTAAGCAAAAAATTGCATTCCCTGAATACGTGAAATCTTTGAAGATAGTACCTGTGGCTATTTCATATGAAAACGACCCATGCGACATCGCTAAAGCGATAGAGCTTTTTGAGAAAGACGTAAACGGTAGCTACGAAAAGGGTGAGTTTGAAGATATCGAAAGTATCATTCAAGGCATCATCGGTAATAAAGGCCGTGTTCATGTTGGTTTCGGTCAGGTTATCGACCAAGATTTTGATACACCTGAAGCGCTTGCTGAAGAGATCGATCGTCAAATACACGATAACTACAAACTGTTCCCAGTAAACCTACTGGCAGCAGAAAAAGAAGACGAATCGATTACTGCTTCGGTTAAGAAAGAATTTGCAGACAAATTATCGAGCTTGCCACAAGGCGCTCGTCAGTACTTGATTGATAGCTATGCGAACCCTGTGAAAAACATTGGTTAACTAGCTTATGGGTTAATCTGCTCACGTTAGCTTACTAACATACTAGCTCATAGCTTGGTTAGACTAGCGAGCACATTAGCTAACTAACAAGTAATTGAATTGAAAAAGGAGCCTCAGGCTCCTTTTTTGTTTCTGGTTCTATTGCTCTAAAGAGCTAAAATCCGAGCTTTGGCTGAACTAGCGAGCGACGGCACCACCAAGTTCTAAATTGGTTGGCCAAGTCGTCACCGTGTTGCCACCTAGATAGATATTGCCTTTAACCGTCATGGTGTCGGGAAAAACTGTAATTGCAGAGCCGCCAATATACAGATCACCGTCAATAACGATCCCGTTTGGAAGCTCAGTTAAAGGCGTGCGAATCACGCTTAAGTCACCCTTCACTCTAAAGCCATTTGGAAGCCTCTGTAACGGAGTATCAGTGAGATTAATAAACCCTCCCACTCGCACACCTCGGGGCCAACTGGTAATTTGGCTGCCGATTAAGTCCGCGTAGCCTTTTATCTTAACCCCAGTAGGGACTCTAGCGAGTTGGCTATTAGATGCTTTTAGACTTCCGTTTACTTCTAAACCTTTCGGTAGACGGGTAATCGGTGTGTTCTCTATGTTCAAATTACCGTCAACAATCAGGCCTGTTGGGAGCGATGTGTACGGTTTATTTCGTAAATATAAGTTTCCGTAATTATCCAGATGGTTCAATATTTGATACTGATCGAGTGGTTCTGCAGTCACATTTGTTATGGTTAAAGAACCAATAATAAGTGCAATTATTCGGAGCATAACAAGCTTCTTATTACGATAGACTTGAACACTATAATGAAAAAATTATTCACGCATAGTGTTTTACTCATTTGTTGGTAGGTAAAAAAGGAATAGAACGACAATGAAAGGTAAATCTGTGATTGGTATAAAGCATCAGATTCTAAAAGGTTTTGTGATTCTAACATCAGTGTTTTGTTCAGTATCAGCGAGTGCTAATAAAATAATCTCAACGCCCGCAAAGGCGGCAGTGGTCGTCACTCAGAGTGGTTCTCCGCAACGAGTTTGTTATTACGATGATAAGGCTTACAGCATAGGTGCTGTGGTTGAGGTTTCAGGCGTGGTGATTAAATGTGCTGAGGAAAATGATTTTGAGACCAATGGTGCACTGGGATGGATTGAAATGACAAAAAAAGACGAGCGGTGAGCTCGTCTTTTAATTGTATGTGTACTGATGCTTATATTAACGCGCTAGAGAGCGACTCTTAAGTTCGAAAATAATTTTCTCAGCGCTTACTTCAAATTTAAAGCGCGCTTGCAATTCAGTACTTTCTTCGGTCATCTCTGATACTTCAAATTCGACATTGCTAGACACTTGTTTTGCTAACTCAACATACTTAGCAAACTCAGTTTCAATAAGGGTTTTAGAGTTACCGTAAACCGTTACCTCAGCAACCTCGTCGCCTTCTTTAATGATGAAGCCGATTTCGCCTGCACAACCGCAAGCTTCACATACATCATTGTTACCAACATCTTGGCTCATAAATAATCCTCTCACAAAGTCTGAGGTTATTCTAACGAGCAATTTGAACTGTATCTACAAAAATTAAAATCTTTGAACTAATTTGTACTGGTATGCTATGTTGTTTGTTTAGAGGTGAAATGAATATGAACATTCGCGACGCAAAATATGTATGTGATCTCTATCATGTTTTGCCGAAGATTAATGTTATTAATTTGTCAGAATATCATTCACTTAGTTGCGTCAGGAATGATTTTATAAGACTATCTATCGCTTGATAGGTATTTATACAATGAATTTTTCGTTGGGTATTTCATATTCTAAGTAGTTATTTAAAATTACCGACTTAGGATTGTAAGGTGATTATTCGGACAATAATTAGACAAAGCGCCCAAAGAGGCGTCACTGTAGAATTATTCGGATGTAGTATTTATGTGAATTTAGTTATAAATACTTGCGAAAAATCACTTTGCTCACATAATGCTGATAACGATTTGCATTCTGACTTTATTTGATTGAGTTAGATGGATTTACAAAGAGAAGAGCCTGAATATGCCAAAGCGTAGTAAAGAAGATACAGAAATCACTATCCAGAAGATCATGGATGCCGTTGTAGACCAGTTACTAAGGTTGGGTTACGACAAGATGTCATACACGACGTTGAGTCAGCAAACGGGCGTTTCTCGTACAGGTATAAGCCACCATTTTCCAAAGAAAACTGATTTTACTGCTGCTCTAGACGGCCGTATTTTTAAGATGTTCATGGAACATATTGACTTTGAAAATGGTCTTGATGCATTTTCTGCTAGTTGGGTTAGCGCGCTTGAAGACGCTGAGTTCCTAGCAATTTTACGTCTACTTTTCCATCATATCGTTACTGCTGAAAGCGCACACGAGTTTGCTGCAAACGGTATTGACCGTCTATACAAACTGACTGAAACTCAGTTTGGTGATACTAGCGGTAAAGAACTAGAGTGGTTGATTGGCAAATCATTGATTCGTATGAGCCAATAATCAACACACCATAAAAGAAGCTCCTGAGGGGGCTTTTTTTATGCCTGAAATTTCACTTATCTTAATCTTTTCCTATCGTTCTAATTCTGTCGTTCTCATTTTAGTGTGACTGTTTTGCTCCCGCCTTGAAAATGTTTATTTCTTTTCTTTTTATATGCTTATATTCATTCCTTACCTTTGTGTCCACTTATAAAAACTCAACAACACTAATAGTTACTGTACATCTCTAGAGCCTCAAACGCTCAGAGTGAGACATTTTTGGGTTGGTTGCTATGGTTATTAATAAAATGAAGTTTAAGGCGAGAGAGTGGCTGTGAGCCAATAAAAAAGCCCCGAAAAAATCGAGGCTCAACATAAAGTGGTTGTTAGAGGAACGAATCCTAAAAATGCGCAGAACCTTAGTAAAGTTTATTGTGCTGGATGAACCTGAGGGAAACTCATGGTTGGATGCTTTTCTACGATACTTCTGTAGCCATACACATTTTCAATCATCGAAGGCTTGAGTGCTTCCCAAGGGTTTCCGTCGCAAACCAAGTTACCGTCTTTCAATACCACCAATCGATCTGAGTATTGAGCGGCTAGGTTTAGGTCATGCAATACCACGATGACGGCTGCGTTGTGGTTGTCGGCTAACTCTCTCGCGATTTTCAAGGTGTTGTGCTGGTGGGCTAGATCCAGTGCTGATGTCGGCTCATCGAGCATCAAGATACATTGGTCACCAGAATAGTGAAGCTGAGTTAGTACTCGAGCCAAGTGAACACGCTGTTTTTCGCCGCCAGATAAAGAAGGGTAGAGCCTTTCACTTAGATGAGATACATCGGCTACGTCCATTTTTTGGCTAGCAATGTTAGTGAGCTTCTTGTTGGATTCTTGCAGAGGGATCCCCCCAAGTTCAACAACTTCATGAGCAAGGAATGGGAAGGTTAGCGTACTGTGCTGAGGAAGCATAGCCAGATGCTTTGCTAGTTTCTGTGAAGGCCATTTGTCCTTGGTATGTCCAAAGTATTGGATATCACCCGTGCTTGATATCTCTTGGCACAAGGCTTTGAGTAACGTACTTTTCCCCGCCCCATTTGGTCCAAGCAGTGTTGTTACCTTTCCTGCTTCAATCTCAATAGAAACACCATCTAATATCACTTTACTACCGAACTTCACTTCGATGTCGGTCGCTTTTAATGCTGAAGGAAACATTAAAGGATTCTCCCTTTCTGTTGAAATAGTAGATACAAGAAGAATGGAGCACCGATGATTGCAGTGACAATGCCTACCGGCAGTTCTGCTGGTGCAAGTACCACGCGTGAGAACATGTCTGCAGCTGTGAGTAGTAATGCGCCTAGTACCGCCGATAGGGGTAAGAGAATACGGTGATCTGGGCCAGCTAACATGCGACCCAAATGAGGGATAACAAGGCCGATGAAGCCAATCATGCCAGATAGGCTAACCGTGACGCCAACACCTGCGGCCGTTAGTAGAATCAATCTTCGCTTAAGCTTCTGTACTGGGATACCAAGATGCTGCGCTTCTGACTCACCCAGTAACAGGGCATTCAGTGACATTGCTTGACGGTAGAAGACAATAAATAGTGCGCCCAAAGTGACTGCCGCAAGCAAAATGCCTGACCACTTCGCGCCTGCTAATGAACCCATTGACCACAATGAAAGATCACGCAGCATTTGGTCATCAGCAATAAAGTTCAAAAAGCCAATACCTGCGCCTGATAGTGCACTGATCGCTACACCCGCTAACAACATGATGGTGACTGAAGTACCGAATTTTCCCGTACCCAGCTTATAAACGAGCAGCGTGGTCAAGGCTCCGCCTAGAAAGGCAAATATAGGCACAGCCGCAAAGTTCATGAAAGCAGGGTATTGCAGTGAAAGCTCAGAGAAAAGCACGATGGCTAATGCTGCACCTAATGAGGCTCCGGCAGACACGCCGATGATTCCTGGCTCGGCAAGTGGATTTCTAAACAAGCCTTGCATGACTGCGCCGCATAAAGCGAGAATCGCGCCGATTAGCATGCACAATATCGTTCGGGGTAAGCGGATCTCTTGAATCACCAAGTTGATGTGAGGTGCTAAGTCATTGTTGGGCTGAAGTAGGCTGGCTGCGCTGTCAGCCAAGCTAATGTTCATTGGCCCAACAGTGATCGAGTACAGCGCGACGAAGACTAGGGTAGCGCCGAGGCTTAACATCGATGTTTTCAGTGGGACGGATCGTAGCAACATAAAAGGCCTCAATGTCTATCACCCGCTTCAATACTTATCACCGACTTCGCAAAAAACGAGACGGTGATGAGTATTAAGCAAGCAACAGTAGAAATAGGGTAGTCGAGTTATAGCGGGTAGATAAGTTATAGCGGATAGATAAGTGCGTTTAATCGCTTAGCTTCTGAAAGGCTTTCAAGACCAAGCCCTCCGACTAAGGCACTGCCCTTCACGGTAATGATTTGCTTGTTCATACCTGCTGGAGTCGCCGCTAACATAGGTAACGATTTAAGAATGGCATCAGCGCTACCCATTTTCTGGTAGCTACGGCCGCTCACTAAGATGACATCAGGCTGCATTTCAACCAATGACTCCATCGACAGTGGTTTGTAAGACGTCAGGCTTTTAGCCGCAGGGTTTACGCCGCCAGCAAGTTCAATGATTGCGTTTGGCGATGTTTCACCGCCAGCAACGTTCGCAGGGCGACCTTCATGTAGCAACAGGAATAGAACTTTCTTCGCTTCGTTGCTTGGAACCTGATTCGCTTTTAGTGCTGCGATCTTTTGATTCACTTCGGCTTTCACTTGCTGTGAGTGGTCTTCGGTATGGGTGATCTTTGCGATTTGGTCGATACGCTTTAACAGTCCTTCAACGTTCGCTTCGGTGTTAACGATCTCTACATCGATGCCCACAGATTTCAATTGAGAAATCGCGTTGTCTGGCCCCATCTCATCTGAGCCGATGAGTGTTGTTGGCTCTAAGGCAATCAAGCCTTCAGCAGACAAGTTTCTGTGGTAACCGATCTTCGGCAGGTTTTCTGATTGAGGGAAGTGACTGGTTACGTCAATAGCCACTAACTGTTCTTCTGCGCCTAATGCCAATACCAATTCAGTTACGGCACTGCCGGCACTGATGATTCGAGGCTGTTCAACGTCATCGGCCATTGCAGTTGGCGCGCTCAGTGCCAAGCTCATCGCTGCCATTGAGAGTATGTGTTTTTTGGTCTTTAGGTTAAATTTATTGAGCACTTTTAAGTCTTTCATAATGATTTCTTTATACTTTCTTTTGATGGAGAGCAATCGCGAAGGTACTCAGTGAGCAATCCGTTCGCATTTGAGTTCGAATTCGAATCGATAGAGGCTTAGCCCTAGTTATTTGGTCTAATGAATAAAGAATCAGACCTTATAAAAGGCGCTATATCTTCAAACATTAAGTGTTGTTCTAGCCACCTTCAGTGAGCAATTGGGTTGCTGGTATTCCATTTTCTTGAAGGAATGACAGCAATTTCACTAGGTTCTCAACGTTGGCGGCTTTATCAGCACCAATGATGATCGGTTTCTTGTCCGTTGAACCTGTCTCTTCAAGCAATGCCAACTTAAAATTTTCCCAATCGATGTATTCTCTGCCGTTAATTGCCCAGTAGGGTTCGTGGTCTAAAATATTGACGCTAATCGAATCTTTGTGGACTTCAGACACGCTTTTAATGTCAGAGCTTGGAAGTTCTACTTCTAAAGATTCCAATTTCACCGAGGCCGTAAGCAACAGGAAAACCATCACAATAAAAATGATGTCGAGAAGCGGTGTTAAGTCCGGCGCTAAACTCTGTGTTTGAGATGATTGAGGCGTTTTAATCATGCTTGACTCGTATCACCAACAGAGGCTTTGTTTACAGATAAGCTTTCAATATCGCTCGACTGATTGGTATGAATTGACATGCCTTCTAACCACACATTTACATAGTTCAAGGTATGCTCTAGCTGCGCTAGTACACGATCAGCCCATAGCCCAAGCAGTTGAGCACCAGAGATAGCAGGAAGTGCAATCATCAAGCCTGCGGCAGTGGTTCTCATCGCTAGACCTAATCCGTCTGCGAGATCGTTTGGCGTAATGCTTCCTGTGGTGGCTGCTACGCCTTTGAACATTTCAATAAGCCCTAATACCGTACCAAGCAACCCGATAAGTGGGCTGATCACGCCAATTAAACCAAGTAATCTTAAGCCGGCATGCAGCTGATGGCGTTTTTCTTGTAGCCAGATCCCTGCGGCATCCTCACGTAACCCTTTTGAAAAAGAGTGGTGGGCCAGCAGCATTGAAACGCCCTTGTACAGCAGCGGTCTTTTGCCTGAAATAGACTGGGCGAGTGCTTCAATCTCTTTGCTGTTGGTTGGTGAGATCAGGTTTAGTTCACGACGAATGGCTCGTTTGCCTACGCCAATGCTTAGTATGACTTGAAAGACACGTTCAGCGATGATCATTGCTGTTAATGCTGAGCAGATAAGAAGAGGCCAAGTCATTAAGCCAAGTTGATCTTGTAAGTAACTGATTTGTTGCATGATTAATCCAACCTAAAACGAACAGGTATTTGTACTCGGTGAGCAATCGCTCGACCATTGACAGTATGAGGTGAGAATTTCCATTGTTTAATGGCATCTAATGCGGCGCTATCTAGCATTAGTGCGCCTGATGAATTTACTAATGCTTGTTTAATTTGTTTGCCTTCTGCGTCGAGCCAGACCTCATAAGTTGCGACACCTTCAACACCACGACGTCTTGCTTGGCGCGGGTAATTCGGTGGTGTAGGGCGAGAAGAGAAAGAAGGCTTAGTGACTAAGACTGGCTCTTTGTTCGATACACCTTGATTGACTTGCTGAGGCTGATTAGCTGAATCGTCTAGGTTCTTATCGACTTTCTTGTCGGCTAGCTTCTCTGGTTGAGTGGTTGGCTTGGACTTTTGTTCTGGGCGTTCTTTCTTGACGACCTTTCTCTCAGTCACCGGTTTCTTTTGAACCTGCTTTTTCTCGGCAACCTTCTTCTCAATTTTTTTTGGTTGAGGTTTATTGGTGATCGCTTTTTTCTTTGGAGTTGGCTTAACTTGCTTTGGCTCAACCGATCTTGGTTCGATTGGTTTAGGTTCTGGGTGTGAGACCGTTTCCTTGATTGGCTCTGGTTCAACCGGCTCTGTGATGGTTTTTTGTTGAGCCGGGGAAGGTGTGTTCTTCGGCGTGAAGTTGATCGATACCGTGTTCGATTGGCTACCTGCAGGCATCGCAAAGACTTTGGATTCTTGAGCGACAAATAACAGCGCTGCATGAATCACTAATGATGCACCGCCTGCAATAACATATCTAGGAACGTTCACATTCAATCCTTTACCAAATCTAAAATCTGTATTGGATTATTGCTTAGAATCTAAATAAGATCAATTATCAATTGCATTATCATTTACGTCTATTTATGATTCTCTCAGTTTTTAGCGAATAGTCTTCCAGACTTTGCTATGTAAGTGTTTAGAGAGATTATATGAGTCTTGATGTTTATAAGTTTGACGAATCAGTATTGGGTGTTTCTAGCCCTGATCCGCTTCGTTTTGCGTTTGCAAAAAAGCATTCTGCACATGCCGGTGGAAGTTCAATTCCGGTCGATCCGAGTAAGAAGTTAGAGATCTTTGATGAACTGATGCTAATTGAAGGGAAAAAACAGGATAAACGTTGTTTGTATATCCATATTCCTTTCTGTCGCGTGCGGTGTACGTTCTGTAACTTTTTCCAAAATGCTGCAAGCCGCAAACTAGTGGATGAGTATTTCGATGCACTAATGGTAGAGCTGAAGCAAAAAGCCAGAACCCCTTGGGCGCAATCTGGATTATTTCACGCCGTATATATTGGCGGTGGAACACCAACCGATTTATCTCCTCAACAAGTAGAGCAGTTAGGCAAGGCTATTCGCCAATATTTCCCACTGGCAAACGATGTGGAAATGACCTTGGAAGGGCGCATTAATCGATTTGGCGATGAAATGTTTGATCGTGCACTAGAGGGTGGCTTCAACCGTTTCTCATTCGGTATTCAGAGTTTCAATACTCAGGTTAGGCGCAGTGCTAAGCGCTTAGATGACCGAGAGGTTGTGATGGAACGTATCAGTTCACTGAGCCGTACTGAACAAGCGCCTATCGTTCTTGATCTGCTATATGGGTTACCACATCAGTCGATGGAAGTGTTCCAACAAGATTTAGAAGACTACATGTCTACTGGGGCACACGGTATTGACCTCTACCAACTGATTGTTTCGGGCAATGCACCTATGCTTAATCTTGTTGAGAAAGGAAAAATTCCACCACCGGCCAATACGCCAGATAAAGCGAGCATGTACTTGGCGGGTGTCGAGTTCATGGCAAAAAATAAGGTCAAGCAACTGAGCGTGAATCATTGGACTCGTGATAACCGTGAACGCAGTATTTATAACAGCTTAGCGAAAACCTACGCCGAAGTTCTGCCTATTGGTTGTGGCGCTGGTGGCAACATTGGTGGCCACGGTGTGATGCAACATCGAACTTTAGACAGCTACATGGAGTCTATAAAGCAAGGTCAACTGCCAATAGCCATGATGACGAAACAAAGCTCATTAGAGCCAACTTTCTCTTCATTGAAGGCCGGTTTTGATTCTGGTGTTGTGAGAAGAAGTACCTTACCGACCTTTATGGGGCAAGACACGTTCGATTATCTGAAGCCTCTGTTTTTGCATTGGGAAAAGAATGGTCTAGTTGAGCTTTCGGAAGATTATCTGACCCTCACTATTGCTGGCAGCTTCTGGGCAGTAAGCCTCGCTCAAAGTGTGATTCAAGTGCTTAACGCTGAATATCAGGCTATGCACCCTGCGCCGAAAGCGTCAGCTTCGGGCGTTCACCCGCATGTAAGTTTGAAGCACGCTTAATATCGAATTTTTAGTTTATAACTTACGTAAATTACTCGTTTATACGGAACATATTCAATGACAGATACAACATTAGAAATGACAGAAACTCTAGAACAACGTGTAGCTCTAATTTTAGAAGAAGAGCCAAAACTACTGCCGACAGCAATTGCTGAGAAGCTAGGTGTTTCAGAAGTTGAAGTGGTTGCTGCTTTTCCAAACGACATGGCGGTAATGCTAGATGGCAGCCGTGCTCAAGAGATTCTAGAAGGTTTAGTTGGTTGGGGCCCTGTGACCACTATCGTGCATTCATTTGGTTCTATCTTTGAAGTAAAAGCACCATTCCCGAAAGGAAAAGTAGCACGTGGTTACTACAACTTGATGGGCAAAGAGGGCGAGCTTCATGGTCACCTAAAGCTTGATAACGTTAAACATATCGGTTTGGTGAGCAAGGCGTTCATGGGTCGTGAAAGTCATTACTTCGGCTTCTTCAGTGAAACCGGCGAGAACATTTTTAAGATCTACCTAGGCCGCAATGAAAAGCGTGAGCTGATTGCCGACCAAGTAGAACGCTTCAAAGCGCTAAAAGAACAAGCTTAAGCACAATTAACGGCAAGCTTAAATAAGGTTGCCAGGTCATTAGAACAGTACATCAATGCTCGAGGATCGTTTAGTTTGCTAATGATCGCTCAACCTCGGGCGAAAAATAATAAATCAGAGAAAGTGAAGAAAGGAATTACCCATGGAACAGCAAGTAAAACAAGAACGTCTACAAGGTCGCCTAGGTCCAGAAATTAAAGAATTTCGCCAAGAGCGCCGTACCCTTCAACTTGCAACGGTTGATCAAGAAGGTCGCCCGAACGTAAGTTACGCACCTTTCGTTCAAAACCAAGAGGGTTACTTTGTTCTCATTTCTGATATTGCTCGTCATGCGCGTAACTTGAAAGCAAACCCTCAAGTCTCGTTGATGATGATTGAAGATGAAGAGAGCTCGAAGCAACTTTACGCACGCAAGCGTTTGACGTTTGATGCTCAAGCAAGTGTTGTAGAGCGTGAAACTGAGCTTTGGACTCAAGTGATCGGTCAGATGCAAGAGCGTTTTGGTGAAATCATTGATGGTTTGAGCCAGCTGCAAGACTTCTCTCTGTTCAACCTTAAAGCAGAAAACGGCCTGTTCGTTAAAGGTTTTGGTCAGGCATACCAAGTATCTGGCGACGATCTGGTGGATTTCGTTCACCTGGAAGAAGGCCACAAAAAAGTATCTAACGAGTAATCTCGTTTAATCTAATGTTTAGAGCCCTCTAATGTGAGGGCTTTTTTATGCCTAAATATTGTCGCTGTCTCTTAAGGCCACGTTGTAAATACGAGACTTTAACTCGAGAAAAAGCAGATTAAATCAAAGAGTTTGGTATATTGGCGTCTGATTAATATTAAAGTTTAAGGATCGATACGTGAAACCAGTAAGTCGAGATTGGGACGAGTTCTGTTACCCATTTATTTATGAAGACAGCCCTATCTGTGATTTTGAAATTTTATCGGACGAGCTCTGTTGTCGAGTTGGGTTGGTGCTTTCTTTGGAATTGGAGCCTCAGGTTCGTGAAATCCTGCAACGCCTACAACCGAATATCTATCACTTAAATGGGTCTGTACGTGGGAAACTCGCCATCACAGAATCTGAATTGGTCGAGCTCAAGCAAGATTATCATCATGTTCGTGATCAGCTAGAAGGCGGGTTCAGAGGTTTTGTTTTACCCGGTGGGCATCGAGTATCCAGCGAGCTTCATTTATGCCGCTGTCAGGCTAAAAAAGTCGTGCGAGCATTGGTGAGTATTGAGCATCATGAAAGCAAGAAGTCGCCCGACCCGATTCTTTTTAAATACGCTAACTTAGTGGCGAACACACTTTATGCATTGGCGTCTTTAACCAATCATATCAATGAGGTAGAGGAAGTGGAGTTTGTGAGTAAGAGTTACTCTATGCCAAAGAAATCTTAAGGAAGAGTTCTACACTGATTCATCTCTAATGCTTAAGAAGATAAGAAGCTAAACCATTGAGCAGTATGCCAGGTTTAGCTTCCAAAATAGCGCTTAAGCAGCCGTCGAAGCCTCGTTTAAGACTTTTGCGCCGCGTAGCATGGCTTCGATTAATTCGCCTGCATTGAACTTCTCAAGCGCTTCATGTGCACCCACCTGATTGGCTCGGTCGACACAGATCTCGCTCGATAATGAAGTATGTAAAATACAGTAAGCATGACTCAATGCGCTGTCATTTTGTACTTCAAACGCAAGTTCGTAACCATCTAGCCCAGGCATTTCAATATCACTCACGAGAAGATCAATCGCATTGCCTCTGCTGGCCTCGCGTCGCATCAGATCGATGGCATCTAAGCCGTTATTACAAATGCTGTAAGGGATGTTGATGCTGTCTAAAGCATCTGATAGCTGTTTCCGCGCGATTAAAGAGTCATCAACCAATAAGATATTCAGCGCTTTGAGACGCTCCCTTTCTACATCGGTCAGCATTGGAATATGTGCGTTTTCATAAGCCGGGTAGATCTTAGAAAGTAATAACTCCACGTCGAGCATTTGCACGATACGATCTTCAAAACGCGTAATACCCGTCACAAACACATTACGACCCACACTGGCGGGTGGCGATTCAATGCTTTTCCAATCACATTCAATGATTTTATCAATCGAACGAACCAAAAAGGCCACAACTGTTCTCAAACAGTCAGTAACGATGAGTACACAATCTTGGTATTCAGCGGGTGTTATCGGTCGAAAGCCAATCGCGGCAGACATATCAATGACTGGAACGGTAAGATCGCGGATGGTCACCGTACCAATCACGTGATGATGGGAGTATGGGATTTGAGTCATCGGCTGAAAAGGCACTATTTCTCTTACCTTAAGCGTGCCAATCGCAAAACTTTGAGTAAGGGATAATTTGAACATCAACATTCCCTGTGACTGACTCGCTTTACTGATCGGTTTGGCCATAGTGGCTCCTACTTAATACGCGCTTAATTTATAAGGATTAATTTAAAGGGAAACAGGGGTGTCGGCAAGTCACTATACGGTTTTTAGGGGCTTTAAGGCAGTTGTTTTCGGTTATAGAGTGAAGATTGACAGTTCTTGGGTTAAAATCACGCTAAACGCGCGCTGTCGATGGTTTTATGTCGACAAGTCGTTAGCGATAAACAGAATTACAACAGTCAGTTTATTAACGATGTTCTAAACCGTCGTAAGTAAACTGACCGCAACACACTGAGAATTATCATGGCAAGAACAGCAGCAGCGCTTCATATTTTGGTGAAGCACAAAGAAGTAGCAGAAGACATCATCAAGCAGCTTAAAAAAGGCGCTAAGTTTCAAACGCTAGCGAAGAAGCATTCAACGTGTCCATCTGGTAAAAAGGGCGGCGACCTAGGCGAGTTCAAAAAAGGTCAAATGGTGCCTCAGTTTGATAAGGTTTGTTTCTCTGGCGAGACGCTTGTACCCCACCTTGTGAAAACAAAATTTGGCTGGCACGTCGTGAAGGTTCTTTACAGAACTTAGCTATAAATATGTGTTAGATTGAATAAAAGGAGCGTATATACGCTCCTTTTTTGTATCCATTTTCCGCACTTTAAACGCTTATGTAACTTGGTTGTTCTAAGGCAACCAAAGTTATGTAGCGGCAGTTTAGTGAATCAATGTTGTTTCGAGATGATCTCTTCGAATAAAACTTGGATTAGCTTGCTACCATGGTCAGTGCTCCAGTCTTGCGCCAGTTCTGCAATCAACTGATTGGTTGAAGTTAGGGTAACGCCGTGTTTTTCCATTCTTCTTAGTGCTGTTTCATCAGCTAATGTTGTTGGAGACCCAGACCCGTCAACCACGACCTGTACATTGTAACCTTCAGCTATGGCTGTGATCGCTGGGTAAACAACACATACATCCGTGGTGATCCCTGCAATGATGATATTTTTGCGTCCAGTTGCTTTAACCGCAGCCGCAAAGTTTTCATCTTTCATGCTATCGACAACTCCTCCACGAAGAATACGATTCTCGTAAGCTTCTGGTACTGCGTTAATCAGCTCATCAAAAAGAGGGCCTTGTGCTTGATCTTCCATACTCGATGTTAGGATCAGCGGCATCTTGGTCACATGTGCAGCGCGAGCTAATGCGACCGTGTTGTTTCTGATCTCTTCTAGGTTAGCCGAGCCAACCCAACCCATGGTGCCAACCTGATGGTCGATCAGTAGCATGACAGAGTTTTCTGGAGTGAATGTTGTAGTATTCATAATGGACTTCCTTTTTTAGTTATTGGTTTACTTGCTGGGATTGCAGTTGTTTTATTCGTCTAACACCTGCGATTAAGTTGCTAGTGCTGCTGTGTAATGATGCTCCATTACTAATGAAGTCTTGTTTTAATGGGGTTCCCGAGACGATCACAAACTCAGCATTACTCTCTAATGCAGAGACAGCGATTAGCGATGTATTCTTATCAAACACACCTAATTCACCCGCTGATACGTCTTTACTTCCGACTCTGACAGAGCCATGGCGTACAAAAATAAAGGCTGTTGTCTGTGATGGTTCTCCTGCGTATTGCCATGTGTATTCGGCATCTAAGTTGATGTGTAAATACGTCATATCAACAGGAGTGAGAGCCTTGCTTTGTTTGCCGTTAAATCGTCCCACAAGTACTTTGGTGGTTGAATGAGCCTCTTCAACGACAGGGAGTTGCTCTTGTTGTTGGGTTGAATAAGTGACAGGCCCCAATTCATGTTCGTCTTCGGGTAAGGCAACCCAGAGCTGAAATGCATCCGCAACTTTGTTGTCCGGATGAACGGTCTCTTTGTGCAGCACTCCCGAACCTGCAGACATGATTTGTATGCCTCCGGCTTCTAATAAGCCTGAATGTCCGCCGGTGTTTTTGTGAGCAATAGCACCAATCTGTGGATAGCTTATGGTCGCTACGCCTGAATGTCCGTGAAAGTCAAAACCGGCGGTTCCCTTCACATTCGACATTTTAAAGTGGTCCCACAGCACAAAAGGGTTGAGATCTTTCAGGTTCGATGAGCTTACATAGCTCGTTACGGGGCCGTGATTTCGACCATTTCTGATTTCATGTATTTGTCTAATCATTTTGTTAGTCCTTAAATTTGATTGCTGAAAATAATATTAATAAAAGAATCATTACTTGATTAGATGGTATATTTGGTTTTGTTAATCCCGTTATTAAAGGTAATAAGGATGAATCTGAATGACATCAAGGTGTTCATTGACGTTGTAGAGGCTGGGAGTTTTGCTGGTGCAGGTAAAGTTTTGGATATGCCTTCTACGACGGTAAGTAGGAAGGTGCAGATGCTCGAAGCTGACTTAGGCGTTAAGCTCCTTCATAGAAGTACTCGTAAGCTTTCTATGACAGAAGCAGGGCACCAATACTTCCAATCGTGCCAACAACATCTTGCTGCTCTAGAAGAGGCTAATGAACAGATCAAGCAAACTCAGCTAGAGCCAAAAGGCAAAATTCGTATTACGTCGCCATTAGAATTTGCGATTCAATACGTACAACCTTGGATCGTCGAGTTCTTAAATCAATACCCGGATATCAGTATCGAACTCGATACTTCAGATGACTATATCAACATGGTGGAAGAGCGAATGGATATCGCGTTTCGCTCTGGGACGCTGCAAGACTCTTCGCTCATTGCGAGAAGGATTGGTCCCAAGAAGAATATCTGTTGTGCTAGCCCAGTGTTCCTGACAAAGGCTAAGAAGATCAAAGTGCCAGAGGACCTTCAGAAAGTTAATTGTTTGGTTATGGGCCACTCAATAGCCCATAACCGATGGCATTTTACAAAAGCTGAACAGGCTCATCATGTCGAAGTGACTGGTTTCTACGCGGCGAATGGCGCCAGGTTAATTATCGACTCGGCATTGCAAGGGCTCGGCGTCGCTTATATTCCAATTGCATTAGCGACCCCATACCTTAAAAATGGCCAATTAGTGCCAGTGCTAACTGACTATGACACACCAACCTCAGACATGTTTGTGGTCTATCAATTTCATCGATACATGGCGAAACCGACCCGACTCTTTGTCGATTTTGTGATGGAGAAAGTGACGCCAAATGCGCCTTGGGAAGGTTGATGCGCTTTATTCTGCATTTTGTTTGGATTGTTCGATGTTTGTTTCAGGGCGTTTATCAAGAATATCTCGCCTCAAGGCACTGCCTTTGCAAAAGTATGTAACTGAAGTTCTGTCGTAAAACTGTTGTATCATATGCATCGAATGGAATTTAAATGAGAGCTTATACGCTCCTTTTTTGTCACTTTTTTGCGCATTTAAAAGCACAATGGCTGAGTGTTCATCCCAGACGTCATGCGATAATTGGCACTACGCCCTTAACTATCCGCCGTGACTAATCGGTGGGAGGAGGAGGGTTTTTAATGAGTAACTCATATAATAAATACCATTCTTAAGGAAATTTATGCAGCTTTGCCTTTTAGCCTTTGTATTTATCTAGAAAGCTGTAAACAAGTTTGGTAGGAGAACAACATGGATAGTTCAGCTATGTTAAGCAACCCAGCGACAGATGTGATTTTGCATGCCTTTGACTGGTGCTACGCTGACGTAATGAAGAACGCCCCACTGATCCAAGAATTGGGTTATAAATCTGTTTTAGTATCACCGGCAATGAAGTCGTTACGCGGACCTAAAGGTTGCGACCGTGATTCTGGCACCCAATGGTGGCAGCGCTATCAACCACAAGATTACCGTGTGATTGATAATCAGTTGGGTGACACGCAAGATTTCACTGCGATGGTGAACACGTTAAAGCAACACGGGCTTCGTACCTATGTGGACGTCGTGTTTAACCACATGGCCAATGAGTCGGGTATCCGTGGCGATTTAACGTATCCAAATCAGCAAGACATGGCGTCTTATCAAGAAGATGCTGACTATTACGAATCCATACGTTTGTTTGGCGATCTTTCTAAGCCTTTATTTGATGAAAACGATTTTGTTGAAGCGTTTGGTATCAAAAACTGGAAAGACACTTGGGAAGTACAGAACGGGCGTATTACCGGTGGAGTTAGTGACCCTGGCTTGCCAACGCTGTTAGACAACGACAATGTGGTCGCGCAGCAGAGAGCTTACCTAAAAGCCTTAAAAGAGATTGGCGTGAAAGGATTTCGCATAGACGCAGCGAAACACATGACACTGTCACATCTACGCAAGGTGTGGACTGATGATATCTGCGAAGAAATGCACATCTTTGGCGAGATCATTACTGATGGTGGTGCGACCAAAGAAGAGTATGAGTTGTTCCTTGAGCCTTACCTCAAACACACTCGCTTAGGCGCTTACGATTTCCCTCTGTTCAATACTATCTTCAAATCCTTTGAAGAGCAGGGCAGCTTTAAATCTCTGATCAACCCTTACTGTTTTGGTCAGGCGTTATCGAATATGCGAGCAATCACTTTTGCCGTCACTCATGATATTCCAAATAATGAAGTATTTTTGGATCACGTAATGGGTGAAGTTGACGAGCGATTAGCGCATGCCTTTATTCTTGGTCGAGACGGCGGTGTGCCGCTTGTTTACAGTGAACTGAGTACCAGCGGCATTCTGGATCAGAGTGGTCAGCCTCGTTGGCTTAACGATTGGCAAGCGCCTTACATGAAAAACATGATTCAGTTCCATAACCATGTTCATGGAGAAGCGATGCGTGTGGTTGAGGCAAATGATGATTTGCTGGTGTTTGTCCGTGGCGACAAAGGCATTGTGGTGATCAACAAGTCGAAGCGAAGTAAAACGGCATCCCTGACTTGGACTGGTACAGTAACGGATTTATTGTCTGGTGCAGTGTTTGATTGTGTCGATAAGACGCTAACCATTCAGGTTGAATCTAATCAGTGCATGATGCTGACGACTAATGAGTTCGAACCTGTGACGAGTTAAGTCTGATCGGTTAGAAAGAGAAGTCGAAAAAGAAAGACCCGTTTACTAGCATCTAGTAAACGGGTCTTTTGTTTTTTAGGTTCTTGGCTGAACGTTGGTTAAGCTATGCGTTGATTAACACATACTTCTGTTAAACCGTGAACTTGTTCAATAGTTCATCCTGTGCACGAACATTGTCAGTTTGTACCTGCATTGCCGTGTTTGCTTCTTGAGCCGCGTTAGATACTTGTGTTGAAAGGTCTTTAATCTTAACTGTGTTGTTGTTGATCTCTTCCGCTACTAAGCTCTGCTCTTCTGCTGCTGAAGCAATTTGAATATTCATATCTGAGATACGCTGAATCGCGTCACGGATGCGGTCAAGTGAAGAGTTTGCTTGCTGAGCGCGTTCAACGGCGTCAGTGGCTGTGTCTTTACTTTGGTTCATCGCGTTCGATACTGAGCTTGCACCCGCTTGGAGCTGCTCGATCATGTTGCGGATTTCAGTGGTCGATTCTTGAGTACGTTGTGCCAAAGTTCGAACTTCGTCGGCTACGACTGCGAAACCACGACCAGACTCACCAGCACGTGCCGCTTCAATCGCTGCGTTCAATGCGAGTAGGTTAGTTTGGTCTGCAATATCGTTGATTACTTTAAGAATCGTTTCGATGTTGGCTGTTGCTGATTCCAGTACTTGTACTTCTGCAACCGCTTGGTCGATACGAGCTGAAAGGTTATCAATCGCTTGAGTGGTGTCACTGACTACAGATGTACCGTCTAGCGTTGCTTCGTCAGCTTCACGGGCTGCTGCTGCTGCGCCTTGAGCGTTATTCGCTACTTCTGTTGCAGTCACCGCCATTTCGTTCATTGCGGTTGCTAACTGCTCTAGTTCCTGCAGTTGCGTATTCATCGCGTTTGCTGATTCGCCTGCGCCTTTAACCGTGATTTCTGTCCCGCGCTTAATATCAACACCAATCGCTTTGGATTGAATGATTTGATTTTGCAGGTTTTCTGTAAAGGTATTGAAGCCTTTAGCAAGGTCAGAAAACTCTTTATCTGTGTTGGTGTCTAGTCGTTTGGTTAAGTCACCTTGTCCACTCGCCACGTCTTGAATCGCTTGGTTAAGCACATCAAGTGGACGCATTAACACACGGATCAAAACCGTTAGTGCAATGATGCTGAGAATAACGGCAATCAAAGAGTAGATCATTGAGCTGTTTTTCAAGTCTTCAACGGTTTGGAAAGCAATCGCTTCATCGAGGATTGCACCAATGTACCAATCTTCACTTGGGATGTGAGTGAAGTTAACTAGGAACGTTTTGCCATCGACTTCAATTTCTTGAGACCCTTCACGAATCGTAGCTTGTGGCATATAGCTTGAAAGCGTTTGACCATTGTTGTTAGCGTTCGGATGGGCAATGGTTGTGCCGTCGGCGGTGACGAGGAATAGGTAACCTGCGTCAAACAAATTCACTTGGTTTACCAGGGTTGCAAGGTTAGTCAATTCAAGGTCGTAGAACATACCGGCAGTGAATCGACCGTTGTCTTTCACTGGCGTACCGACAGAGATGATGACTTTTTTACTTGATGCATCCACATAAGGAGCGGTAACAACTAAACTGTTTTTGGATTTAGCATCAATGTACCAAGGACGAATTCGAGGATCGTAATCTGGGCCTGCTTCCCATCCGTCATCATTTTCAATGACGAAACCGTTTGCTTCATAGCCGAAACCAACCGCGAGAAAGCTGTTTTTAAGCTTTGGCTTTTCAAGGATAGTTTTTACGTAAGTACGATCTTCTGGATTGATCTCGATGACTTCAGTTGTTGATTGAGCCAATGCTTTCTTAGCGTTCATCTCTGATACCACGGTGTTCTTAACACCAGCGACCATCTCTTTAACGCTCGCACTGACGTGGTTTTCTACCGCAGTTCTTACGGTGTAAAGTTGTTGTATTGAAAGCAATGATACTGTCACTAGCAGCAAGGCTGATGATGCTGCGACCACCTTATGGCTAAATTTCATTGAGTTTTCCCCTTCTCACTGGCTTTGCTAAGACTAAAGTTAATCGTGTTTTTGTAATTATATATATCGACTAGATTGAAATTTACTTGAATGTAATTTCACAAAATAGATTACAAAAATACAACAACCCAGACAATGTATAATTCACTTAATCACACAATTGTTACTTTTGTTATTTCGTTCAATGAGTTGAAGAGTTGGCTAAGTTCGAGTTCGTGGGAATTGAGAATTTATTAATTAGACGTTTATGAGAGTAGTTTTCTATTTTAAAGAGTAGAGGGCAATAATTAATATGAAATTGAATGATATGCCAATTTTATATATTGACGGAATTTTAAGCGGAGGTGTGAATATATTCAATGTAAATAAAAAGCCTCACAAGAGTGAGGCTTTATAGAATTGCAGATTCATCATGCTATATCAGCTGCGTCTAATTTAGAATATTAGATGCGCAACACCAGCAATAACTGGAAGCGTAATTAGAGTACGAAGAATAAAGATAATGAATAGCTCTAAGATGTTCACTGGAATCTTACTGCCTAAAAGCAGAGCGCCCACTTCAGACATGTAGATCAGTTGAGTTACCGACATTGCAGCGATAACAAAACGTGTCATCTCATTGTCGATAGAAGCGGCGAGGATTGCTGGAATGAACATGTCCGCAAAACCAACGACGATTGTTTCAGATGCTGCTACCGCTTCAGGTACACCAAGTAGCTCAAGGAACGGAATGAAAGGCTGGCCTAAGATTGAGAATACGGAGGTGTATTCTGCAATAACCAATGCCATCGTACCAAGGCCCATAACAACCGGTAGTACACCAAATACCATATCTACAGCGTTACGAATGCCTTCGGCAAATACAGATTTAGCTGATTTAACTTGTGATGCTTTATTTACTGCTAGCTCAAGACCCCAAGAGAAGGTTGAGTGACCTGCAGGGATAGCGTCAGCGTCTTTGTGGGGCTTAGTGCCATCAATGAAGGTGTCTTTCTTCATGCTTAATGGCGGAAGACGAGGAATGATGACCGCTGCCACAATACCAGCCAAACAGATTGCTGCGTAGAAAGGTAGGAACAGGTGCTCTAGTTCTACTTGAGCAATAACCACAAGACTGAACGTGATTGATACCGCAGAGAAAGTCGTACCAACAACCGCAGCTTCACGTTGAGTGTAGAATTTTTTCTCGTATTGCTTGCTTGTCAGTAGGATACCAACACTGCCATCTCCCAACCAGGAAGCCATACAATCGATAGCACTACGACCCGGTAGGTTGAAGATTGGGCGCATCACTTTGCTTAGTAAGGTGCCAAACAGTTCTAGCAGACCAAAGTTAAGCAGTAGTGGCAGTAACAAACCAGCAAAGATGAAGACTGAAAATAGAGTCGGTAATAGCCCTTCTAAAACTAAGCCACCCGTGTTCTCTTCCCAAATAAATTCAGGGCCTACTTGGAAGAAAGCCATGAATGCCGCAGCACCACCAATCACGCGAACCAACAACCACAGTGGAGACGGGTTGAAAAGGCCGTTTAGAAATGAATTTGATGTGATGAATGCAGGCTTGAAAATGGTGCTTAAAACGGAAGCTACAGACATGAAGGCAACGATTGCAGTGATGATAGCTACTAGAGACTCACCGAAAACCGCTTGAATTGATTTGGCCAAGATAGCGACAGGGATGGTTAGATCACCTTGATAGCTAATTGGAGCCATGAAAAGGAACAAACCAATCAATGATGGGATTAAGAAAACCCAGAAACTGCCTTTAGATTTCTCTGGTTGAGCAGTATTCGTGTTGTTAGACATGTTAATTATTCTCGTATTTCTACATGTAAAAAAGCCACATCCTTGGCATTTTTATTCTCTAAACATCCGTATTTTCTCATTGGCTGCAAGATTACCCAGTATTGATAGTTCTTGCAATACTATTCATCAAATATCGCTAAATATTCAAACTAGATCTTCTGCAACTCATTAAGAGTTTAGAATAAAGTGTTGCGAATGTTACGTATATTGAGAATACATTGCCAGATATTTATAAATTGGCTGGTGTTTCAGTTCGGTAGGTAAGATAAAGCCAATAGCTAAATGCAATAATGAATGCGAAAGAGGCAGGGAAAGCGAGCGCCAAAATTTCAAAGCGTTGAAATAGGCAAGCTCCAGTTAAGCCACCAAACAAGAAGCCAACCACAATAAACAGAAGCAATTTGGCTTTGCGGCGGTCGAAAGGCATGCCCTTCAAGCGAGCACCGATCATTATTCCTAGGTCAGTGATGATTCCGCTCATGTGCGTTGTTCGGATGATCGCACCGCTGTAGGTCGTTATCATGGCGTTTTGCAAGCCACATGCGGCTGAAGCGAAGTATTGACCTGACGTGTAGCCTTGTAAGAGCGCCCAAAGCGCTAAAAATAGCAACCCACCTTCAATACACAAAGCGACACCATAACGGCGTCCTAGCTTTAGTGCTTGGTTCTCAATAAAGAACCCGCTGAAAGCTGCACCTAACATAAAGCTCATTACTACCAGTAAAAGGTGTACAGAAGCCGACGTTGGAGTGAGCAAGCTACTGCCTAACAAAGACAAGGTGCCTGAGATATGAGAGATGGCTTGATGCTGGAAACCAAGTAATCCAATAGCATTAACGCTACCAGCAAGGCCAGCTAGCAATAAGGCGCCGTATTCAACCCAGCGAGGTAGCTTAGAAATCATGTGGTTCATTCCGGGTTAAAAAGGAGGAGCAAGATTATAACGCTAGCGAAAAGATACGCTAGCGTTGTGGAGCATTGATATTTGATCTTAGGCAACAGTATTGCAGTTTGTTTTAATGCTGCTGCTTTATAGAGATAAAGGTCAGTAAAAAGCTAGTTGTAGTGACTCATTTGATGGTCGAATTTGACCCAACCGTGTTTCCTTTCTTCGTAGACTGAAAAGCTTGGTAAGGGGAAATCTTGCTCCTTAAATAGCCCTAATGGGACGATATAAAAATCGGCAGCAGCAACGGATTGTAAGAGCATAGTTGTGCCGCACTTAGGACAAAATTGATAAGTGACTTCATTTCCGGTATCACTTATGCGAGAAAAGGAGGTCACTTCGCCGTTTAATGTCACTTGCTCTATTGGGTATCTAGCCTGAACACCAAACACACTTCCGGTGCGTTTCTGACATTCATAGCAATGGCATACAGATATTCGTTGAGGTTCTCCTCTGCATACTAGGTTGACGGCTCCACAGCGGCATTCGCAACTTCTGATATTTCTATCTTTAATATGATTGATATCCATCCATGCTCCACTTCTAGTTAACCCTGTATTGATAATTATACTAAAGCCCTTTATGGTCTGCACAACTGGATGAAAACAAAAGAATATAATTGCTTATGAAAAAGAAAATCTTACCTATACCTCTGATTTTACTGATTCCAATTGTCATGTTGGTTGTGGTGATACTGGCGGGTATTTATCGCTTTAGCTTAAGTGACGAAGAGATCTTGGCGAAGTTTCCTTCTTCTCAAGTCAGTTATGACCCTGTTGTTGAAACCGTTTTTGATTTGAAGACAACCAACCCATGGACAATTAAAGTTCCTGAAACTAATGCGTACGCTTTTATCAATGAAGTCGATGAACCTAGAGCTTTAGCCTTTGGACGCTATGATTCAGGTGTTGAGCGTGGTGTGGTCACCGTAGACACCAATAACCTTTCAGCTGTCACGCTTGGCAAAGCACGCTTCTTTGTTTCGCCTATGTGGGTCTCAAATCAAGGCAGCGGCGTGTTTTATTACCTAGGTCTGTTTAAACACGATAAACAGCGAAGCCGAGTCGTGTTGGTTGATCAGCTTTTCTTGGGTGATCGTATACAGATTCAAACTTTAGACGTTATGGAACAGAAAAACCTTCAAGCGAAGAATAAACTCACTGGGGAAGGTTTTATCGGCTTTACTCAGCATTCTTCGGAACAATCATTTACAGAACCGCCATCTGAAAAGGTATTAATGAGCTTTTATTTTGATACGCAATCTATTGGTAAGCAATAAGGTTTTTGTTAGTGCAAGGATCTGTTGTTTATGTGAGCTAAATTACATATTATCTTAAGTAGATGAATGAAATTTAGACACACTTTGCTTTGTGTCTGCTTATTTTTACAAATGGAGCTTGCGAATGATTAACAAACGTTTTTTTAAGACGAAAGATGAAGTTGAAGTGACCTTCGAGCTAGAAGCTCAAGAAGCGAATTCAGTCTCTATTGTTGCCGACTTTCTTGATTGGAAAGCAACGCCAATGAAAAAGCTGGCAAAAGGTAAAGTTTACAAATTCAAAACGCGCCTACCTAAAGGTGGGGAGTTTCAATTCCGTTACCTCGTTGATGACCAACAATGGGTAAATGACTCGAATGCTGATCGTTACATCGCGAATGAGTTTGGTGAAGACAACTGCCTAGTATCTACGGTTAGTGCTTAATCGCTCGCAGCGTGTTGTCGGTATAAGAAATGTTATGCGCTGGTCTAAACCCCTTTGCTTGCCGTAAGGAAGAGGTTGTTACTGTTTTAAGTATTTCTTTTTATTAAAATAGTAACTGATTTGTTTCGGCTATTAATTAGGCTAAACGGAATAACGTCAATCAATAAAAAGCAGAAACTAGCCGTTTCTGCTTTTTTGTTTTCAAATTCGGCGATTAATTTTATTCATCGTGAAGTGGTTTTTCGCTTACGGTAACTCAATGACTTAGCTCAAAGTGGGCAGATTCACATCATATTATGACAATGCATTGATGATTTATGCGTTTGAAAAGCATATCCTATGCCTTTATATCGCAGAAAGACCTGTTTACCGTGTATTCAAAAATATTTTCCTCTCCGTTTGCTGAGCTTTCATCTGTTAAAAAAGTAGCTATTTTAGGATTGCCACTTATTGCAGCGATTGGTGTTGCTCTGCAATCTTCGCCATCGGATCTGACGAAAACCGTCGATCTGAATTTACCGGACTCAACGGTTATTGAGTCAATTCTGTCACCTTCTTCTGTTACTGTTATTGAACCGCCGACATTTGAGTACCAAATTCAAACGGGTGATAACTTGAGTAGCATCTTCACTCAACTTGGATTTTCGTATAAATCGATGATGAGCGTGATGGAAACCGATTTAAACTTCCTTGCTTTAGACACGCTTCGCCCTGGTAATACATTGCGATTTTGGCGTAATGAGGCGACGGGTGATCTTTCCAAAATGGAACTTCAATTTAGCGTTGCTGATAAAGTGGTTTACCGACGACTTGAAGATAGTTCTTATGAATTTGAAGATATCTCTATTCCCGGCGTATGGAAGCAAAAGCCTCTAGTGGGTGACATTCAAGGTAGCTTTTCTATGTCGGCGAATAAAGCTGGCCTGAACAGCCTTGAGATTGACCACATTGTCACATTGCTCAAAGACAAGCTGAACTTTAGCCGAGATTTACGTGCTGGCGACCAGTTTGAAGTTCTTCAGAAAGCTCAATTTGTTGATGGTGTTGCAACCGGGAAGCGTGAAATTGAAGCGATTAAGATTATTAGCCGTAATCGAGTGGTTTCCGCTTATCTTCATACCGATGGGCAATACTACGATTCGAAAGGTGATAGTTTACAACGTGCTTTCCAGCGTTATCCAGTAAGCAGTGGCTGGCGTCAGAGCTCTCAGTTTAATCCGAAGCGTTTACACCCAGTGACAGGTCGAGTTTCGCCACATAATGGCACCGATTTCGCGACTCCAATTGGAACGCCAGTTCAGGCAACGGGTGACGGCAAAGTCATCATGACGCGTAAACACCCTTATGCGGGTAATTACGTGGTTATTCAGCACGGAAGCACTTACAAAACGCGTTATTTGCATTTAAGCAAGATACTTGTTCGTAAAGGACAAACGGTATCTCGTGGCCAGCGTATTGGTTTGTCGGGAAAAACTGGCCGAGTGACAGGTGCGCATTTGCATTACGAGCTGATCGAACGTGGTCGTCCTGTTAACGCGATGACAGCAAATATTCCGATGGCAGATTCAGTGCCTAAAAAGGAAAAAGCAACGTTTGTAGCCGCTCGAGATGAAGCTGATCAGCTATTAAAGAAAGCATTAGAAGTGCAATCCAATAATAGCTAGCTGATTTACTTGTTGGCTGCGCTTAACTAAGCCAACTTATAAAGCCGTGAACGCCTTGCTAAATCGTCAAATATTTAGTGTGGTGCTCGCGGCTTTTTTGATCGTTATTATTGGTTTTGAATTGCGGCTTCGTCTTTTAAGAGATCAAAGGTTACTCGCTTTGGTTGTTAAGTGAGAGGTTCTGAGTGGGTAATATAGCTGACGATGGCTTCTGGTCGCATCGGCGGTGAGTAAAGATAGCCTTGGATTTTGTCACACCCCATAGCATGCAGTTTTTCTAATTGCTCTCGCTTCTCTACACCCTCAGCAACCAATGTTACGTCGAGTCTATGAGCTAATTGAATGATCAGCCATACAACGCTTTCTGAGGTCGAGTTAGTGAGTAAATTTTGAATGAAAATGGCATCAATTTTAATGCAATCGATAGGGTAGCTGTGGATGTAATTTAGACTGGAATAACCGGTACCAAAGTCGTCGAGGGCAATCGTAAAACCTTGCTCTCTTAGATAGTTGAGCGCTGATTTCGTCTCTTGAGTTGGAGATAACAACACTGTTTCAGTTAATTCAATTACAAACTCATTTGCTTTAAAGTGATGCTGTTCAATGGTGCGAGTGAGGTAGGAAATATAACGCTTAGAGTCGGTAAGCTCATGAGCAGAGCAGTTTATTCCAAGTTTAATTTTGTATCCTAAGCCTTGTTCTAATGTTTTTTTTGCGTGGCACACTAGTTCGATAATGCGCTCACCCAATTCAACAATTAACCCCGACTCCTCTGCTACTTTAATGAACTCCACCGGAGATATATCACCATGTCTGGCAGTCTTCCAACGGGTGAGTACCTCGAAGTATTTCCATTGCGTATCACTTTGACCAACGATTGGCTGCACAACCACGTACATCCCATTCCCTTTAGGTACAAAGCTGTGCGAAATTGGTGTTTCAAGTTCATTTCGTAAAGCGGCGATCAATTCCGTCTTTCTTTGATAGCGAACTCTTAGGTGAGTGTCATAACATTGAATGTGTGTATCTTGACTCTTTTTGCACTCTTTTAACGCCAAGCTGGTGTTGAAGATTATTTGCTCAACGTCTTTGTTATCTCCGTCGGAGCGAGCAATACCGATGCTGACGTCGAAATCGATCTTGATGTCGACGTTACTATACCCTTGCTTTATCTTGGCCAGTATTTGTTCGCACACAGCAATGGGGTCTGAGTGGTAGGTAATGAAGGCAAACTCGTTTCCTGCTGTCCGGAACGTTAAGTTGTTCTCGGGCAGATTTCGGCGCAAGGTCTCTGCGACATATTGAAGTACTTTATCGCCAATGTAATTGCCATGTATATCATTGATGGCTTTGAAACTATTTATATCGAGTAAAGCCACGGTGAATGGAGTAATACTTTGTTGAGTTATTGATTCTAAAGTATCGGATAAACAACTGCGATTTTGTAAGCCAGTAAGGTTGTCGTGCGAAACTTCATAACTGAGTTGATTGACCAGTTGTTCAGAACGATCGTTAAACCACATTTCCCTTAATGTGTGGATGATGATATCTGCAAAAAGTTGGTGGTGCTTTATCACATCTTGCTGTTGATCAGGGCTTAGAGGGGAAGTAAACGTAGAAAATAACACGCCCATTACTTCACCACTTTGAGTCCGAGTAGGAATAGCGATTGAATTCTGAGAGGTTATTTCTTGTCTAAACGCCGATGTAGGTAACGATTGAATGATGTATTGTGCAAATGAGCAATCGGGATGTTTTTGATTCACAGCTTGTTGGTAGATCTGACCATGGCGGGCGTTTATTTTGTCGTGTAATACATGGTCTGAATGGGCAATTACCAAAGGGACCGTTTGATCTGGAAAGTACTTTTTCTCAATGATACTGGTGTATTGAGTGCCAAATGTTTGGTGCAAAGTGAGCACGGCCGACTCTAAAAGGTCGATACCTTCCAATTTAAGTAAGCGCCCAATGCGTTCCATATCTATCATGCTGTTGTGCGTATGTTGAGTCATAGTCACCATCCGTAGCTAACCAGATTCAGTATGTAAGCTGTGTTTGTATAGCTGTATATGTATGATTTCGCATATTGATGTTCTTGTGTAAGCTTATCGATATGCGTCTAGTTTATTATTGGCCGTGTTGTATAATTTTTCAAATTAAATTGCGACTTATTTCACAGAATCTAATTCAAAAACCTGAGTGATCCGTTCTTTATCCAGTCTATCTTTCAGATGATCCAAAAATAGCTTTGTTCTTGTATGTGAGTAATCAAGCTTAGGGTAGTACGCGTAAACCATCACCTCATCAGCTGTTATATTTGGCAAAACTGGAACTAATGTCCCTTGCTTCAGATCCTCTTTAATCATCGCTTTGATGGTTAACAACACGCCCATTCCTCTCTTTGCAGCATGAAACAAGGCTTCTGGGTTGGTGGTGGCAAAGTTGCCTTTGAGAGTAATTCGTTGGCCTTTGGTTAGCGTCACTTCACGAATAGGACGTTCTCCCCAAATCAACGAATTGTGCTTCTCCAAATCTTGCTCGCAGGAGGGGTAACCGTGTTTGGCTAAATAACTTGGCGCGGCATAGAACCCAGCTTTGTGTTCAAACAATGCGGTCTTTTTAAAGCTTAAAGAGTTGAGTTGCTCCAGTTCGCGACTGATCACAAGGTCCAAGCTAAGCTCGGGTAGTTGACCTGATGTAGTCGTGATGAGTTGAACCTTAATATCTGGGTATTTTTCTAAGAAATCATCCAGGTATTGCACGAGAAATTTGGAGCCAACAGCAATGGTCGCGCCTATCTTTAATAAGCCTGCAGGAGTTTGGTTGACTGAGCGAGTCTCATCTATAATCGACTGCCAACTATCAAGTTGATCTTTGGCTCTTTGATAAAAAAGGGCGCCGGCTTCGGTTTGGCTAATCGAACGGGTAGTGCGTTTGAGTAGTTGAGTGCCAATACGTTCTTCGAGCCAGTTGACCCTTTTGCTGATCGCTGAGCTGGTGGTATTAAGCTTGCGTGCGGCGCCATTGAAGCTGCCTTCCTCTACCACTCTTACATAACTTTGCACGTTGAGTATCCAATCCATATTATTTCCTGCTGGGACTTAATTAAATTCCAATTTAGCTAATTATCAATTACTAGTTTTGAATGTAAACTCATTTTACGAATAAAAATCAGACAATGAGGAAAGTTTTTGAGCCAATCGACCTTTAAGAAAACACCATTACTTCTCGCGATGATGATCATTGCAACAGGACAAGTTGGGGTAAGTATCTACTTGCCATCGTTGCCATTAATTGCTTCTGACTTAAGTGTTACTCAGGTGGATGTGCAGTTACTTGTAACATTGTTCCTTGTGGGATTTGGTTTGTCTCAGCTTTTCTATGGCCCAATGTCTGATGCCGTGGGAAGAAGGCCGATTTTTTTATTGGGTCAAGGTATTTACTTGGTTGGTACTATCGTTTGTTTTGCTTTTTCTGACAATATGAACGCCTTAGAGGTAGGACGATTACTCCAAGGGTTGGGCGCGGGTAGTGCGTCAGTATTAGGACGAAGTGTGCTTCGGGACAGTTATGATGGTCCCCAATTAACGAAAGCGTTGTCTTACATCTCAGTGACCGCGTCTATTATGCCCATTATCGCACCAGTGTTTGGTGGGTGGATATCGTTTCACCTAGGCTGGCAGGCCGTATTCCTGTTTGTTCTATTGTATTTGTTAGCAATATTTACCTTAGGCTACTTTGTGTTGCCCGAGACTCTCCCTTATGGGAAAAGCCGCTTCGACGCTACTCAAGTTGTAAAGAACTATGGTCGTTTGCTGACTAATCGACAAGTGATCAGTAGTGCGAGTTACAACTGGATGAGTTATTTGGCGAGTTTGGTGTCGCTTTCGTTGTTTCCGTTTTTAATGCAAGAACAACTTGGACTAACCGCTGCTGAATATGGTTCTTTGATGATTGTGCCTTCGGCAGGGCTATTGATTGGTAGTGTCGCGTTAAACTTGCTTAATCGTCGGTTCAGTACGCCACAGTTGATGAGCCTTGCGATTTTAATTATTTTGGCTTCAGGCACCTGGCTGCTCACTCATGAGCTAACCATCTTCAACCTTGTGTGGGCCTTTACTTGGTTAGCGATAGCGCAGGGGATATCTTTTCCTCTATCCATTAGCATGTTGCTGGAACCTCACAAGAAGCAAGCTGGCGCCGTATCGGCTTTGTCGGGCTCAATTCAAATGTGTTTGGCTGGTTTATTGGGTGGATATTTGGTTGAAAGTTGGGTGACGACTCATCTGCAACTTGGTGTGTTTTATCTGATCATTGCTGCTGGTATGGGCTGGGTACTTTGGTCTTCAACTAGAATGAATAAGAAAGTTGGTGCTACCGAAGTGGAATATAGTTAAATACTTAATGCGCGATAGTCCAACGTGCCATCGTTAAGATGTTGTATTTGTATGGATGGTTTCCTACAATACTTCGGTCCATTTAATAGGTAATACAACATGCAGCAAAATGAATTTGAAGTACTGGTAAAAGCTATCTGCGCACTAGATGGCCTGCCTCAAGCACTTGAGTTATTGAAATCTAGTGAGGATACCGAGATCTCTGAGGCTGCCGCATCACTGACTGGTCAATTTGCGTTAGCTGAAGTCGAAGGCGAAAAGCGTATTTACCACGTGACGCTTCAAGAAAACGAACAAGGCGAAGAGCAAGAGTTTATCGAGCATGTAATGAATGAAGGCGATGACTTAATCAAATTTGCCGCTTGGTTCTTTGAAACTATGTTCGAATTAAAGCAAAAAGACACATACCAAATTGCTGGTAAAACCTATAAGCAGCCAAAGCGTAGCTAACGTTTTCGTACTAGTATTTAAAAAAGCAGCTCACTTGAGCTGCTTTTTTTATGACTGTTTACACTTGGTTTATTAGTGGCTGTTAAATAGATTTTAATGGTTTTACATACGATGATTAAATCGACATGGACATGTCTATTAACTTATTGTTGTTTAAAAATAATCTTGTTTGAGGCTGCAATTGAAAGCTATATTATGAAATTGAGGAGCTTAATTGCACTAAAGTGTGATTTAGATCTTTTTTTGAGTGCTTTAAGTGTAGAATCCGCACACAAGAAAAGTAGATGATGTGCGGAGATAAGCATGAATTACGAACTAGGCCACGCATACCTTGGTCAAATGGTAGCAAAAAACATGATGCATGAAGCATTGTACGGCAAATCAAAGCCGAAGAAAGTGTCGTTCTTTAAGCGAATGATGAAGAAAATGGCTAAGTAAGCATTTTCCAAAACGGAATTTTAAAAGGCCTTAAACTCGATGAAGTTTAAGGCCTTTTTCGTATTAACGATGGATGATTTCATCGTTGTACGTTTTTGTGGATGGACACAAAAAACTTATTCGCTAATCATCAATCTCATGACTCTTCTGAGCGAGATCAGCTAGCGGATTGGTTGGACAAGTCGACAACATTGTTAGGGATGGTGTCTAAACCATTTTCTTTCATCCATGCTTCCAAATTGTCAGCTCCACCGATGTAGTTACCATCAAGCCAGATCTGAGGCACGGTTACCGGCGTTTTCTCACCAATGTGCGCTTTCACTTCAGGGATCATTCGATACAAGGCCGCGCTGTCTTTTACGACATCGTGGTATTGATATTCGATACCTGCCTCATCAAGCATTTTCTTTGCTTTGACGCAGAACGGACAGGTCGCTTTGCCGTAAACAATGTTACCTTTCAAGCTGTCTCGTTTCGTCCATTCTTTAATTACCGATTGAACTAACACGCCGCGGTTGAGTGCCTCACCTTGGCTAACAACCTTGCCTTCAACAACAAGGATTGGAGCATGCCAAGAGCCCAGTTTTAGAGGCTCCCACCAGTGAGACAACCAATCTTTCACTTCCAGTTCGACATCGACATCTGATAACTCATTCTCAAAAGTATCCTTAAGAATGTCTTTGGTAAGGGTGCATTCCCCACATGGGATATTAACTTTAAATGGACCCCAGCTGCCTGCCCAACGGTATAGTGTAATCTTGACTGGTTTCTTCATGGTTACGGCCTCGTTTGAATTCTCTTATCCATATAGAACGGACAGTTGAACTATTTATTTCACTAACCCTAAACTTTCTTCAGTTTTGACGGCTTTTTCGTTTCCCAGTGCGTTATAAATGCGACTGACGCAATAATAATAGCAGCCCCGAGCCATAAACGACCCGGTGGAACCCAGCTAAATACAATCCAACCTGCTAAGACATTTAGCGGTAATTTTGCGTGGTCAAATGGTTGTACGAATGAAGCATCAGCGACTGAGTAGGCTTTTACAATTGCCCATTGAGCGAGTGCCGTCATAACACCGATGACAATTAAGATAGCCCAAATCGTACCGCCGCTGGGAGTCTGCCAATCTGGAGCAGCAAGTAGGATGTTAAATGGTGTAATCAATAGTAAAAGGTAGACCACCATGGTTGAAGGACTGTCTTGTGAAGAGAGCTTTTTCACCATTAGTGAGTAGCAAGCCCAAAAGAAAGCAGCGCCAACGGGTAATAATGTTGCCCAGTTAAAATCTTCGCCCCACGGTTCAAGAATGACCATCGCACCAATGAAACCTGCCAAAGTTGCACCCCAACGCGCTGCTCCAACTTTTTCTTTGAGGAAAAGGCCAGAACCTATGGTTGCAAACAGTGGAGAGGTCATGAGAAGGGCAATGCCTTGCCAAATTGGCACGGGGTAAGCGAGAGCCCAGATCCAAAGTTGAATACCGATAACGGATAACAAAACACGGAACACGTGCATTTTGAGGTTGTCGGTTCTTAGAGCTCGGCGGATACCCAAAGTTTTTAGGTAAGGGAGAATGGCGCACAAAGCAATGGAATATTGGATAACGGCGACAGTGGTAGAAGTAAGTCCGAAGTGAATACTAGCGATTTGAGTTAGGCTGTTAATAACGGCAAAGGCTAAACCAGCGGTTAGCATCCAGCTAGCGCCTTGAATCGGATGGTGTTGTGACATGATGCTTCTAATTATTTGATGTGGTTAACCTATGATACGGATTTAACACAATGAAACCAGAAAAAGCATTGATGAAGTTGGTCAGAATATTTGAATATGAAAAAAGGTTGAGCAATTGCCCAACCTTTTGTCTTTATCTAAAGTCAATTTAGATTAGAAGTCGTAACGAACACCTAAGCGAAGAGAATCTTCGCTTTGTGTCTCTAGACCCGCAATTTTTACATCGTCTAGGTTGTTTAATTGGTAAGCAACGTAAGTACGGATAGACTTGTTGAACTTGTATGTACCCGTTAGCTCGAAGAAATCAGCTGTATCTACAGTGATGTTCTGTGTCGCGTCTTTTTCTTGTTTTTGGTACAAAGCAGCCAATTCAAATTGGTCTGTTAGTTTGTACTTAGCCGCGACTTCTACACCGGAAAACTCAGTCTTAGCTTTGTCGTCTAGGTCGCCCATTGTATAGGTAGCACCTAGGTATAGAGCATCCATCTTATAATTGATACCAGCGATCACGGCGGTTGCTGAACCGTTACCAGCACCGTTGTCGTTACCAGAATAACCAAGACCAAAACCTAAGCCCATTGGCAATGTGTAGATACCAGAGATACCGTAACCGTCAGTATCTTTATCTTCGCCAGCGATTAAACTTGCCTTTAAAGAAAGCGCATCAGCATCATAAGCGTATACAAACGTGTTGTTGACCTGCTCGTTGCCTGCGTTAATGAAGGCTTTTTGATCACCAGAGTAGATAGTAACATCCGACATTTCTGAGATTTGAGCGGCGGCTGTATCTTGACGACCTACCGAAACAGCACCAAAGTTACCTTCAAGTCCAGCGTACATGTAGCGTTGTTTAAAGTTATCAGTTTCATCGTTATCCGCTGATGAATTTACGCCTTGTTCTGCTTCGTAGAAACCGAAACCAGATAGGTCGCTAGTGATTTCAGTGGTACCGCCAACATTTAAACGCACACGGCTTTTATTCTTCATGGTTCCGTCGATTTCTTTACCGCCTGACCCGATGAAATCACCACGGAACTCTGCGCGACCGCCAATTTTAAGTTCTGTACCATCAGAGCTGTAAACTGTTGCTGCTAGAGATGAACCTGAAACTAGTGCCGCTACCACTGCAGAAGCTAGAACTGCCTTTTTCATAATCACTTACCTTGTATTTTAAAATCCGTGAGCAATGTGCTCTCCGTTTCGATATGAAGCTAATTTAGAGCAGATAAATTAAGCTTTCATTTCTATAAAATTACATTTTCGTGAATGGGGAACTTTTTAAGTGTTGATTTTATTGCACTTTTATTTCAATGGACTGAGCTGTTTGTGAATGGTTAGGTAGGTTAAGTGTGTTGAATTGCTAACTTTACCAAGTTTCAATTTGGGATAAGTGGTGATGATGTGGGCGAGCTTTATGGGCGGAACAGCGCTTGTAATCCGATTAACTGTTTGTACTGATTAAGATATCCTCTATGATGCAAAAACTCAGAAAGAATAGATTTTGCTCAACAGGACGGAGAAGTTTGATGAAAACAGAGTACTTAGGCGATGTTTTACAAGGTAGGCAGGTTATTGGCTCCTTGAATGTTGAAGACTTACCCGTTGGAGAGCATCAGTTCTGGTTTCAAGTCACCAGTGATGGTCTAGGGCAACCTAAAAATATGCCGGTGTCTGTTTTCAAGGGTAGCCAAGACGGCCCTAAGTTGATGGTCACTGCGGGTATTCATGGTGATGAACTTAATGGTGTGTTAGCTGCTCAACAAATTGTCAGAGACTTAGTGGGCAAAAAGCTAAAAGGCACGGTGACCGTTGTACCTACTGTGAATTTGTCTGGTTTGTTAAACCACAGCCGCGATTTCATCTCTTCTGATCCAGGATCATGCCCTGCTAATCTAAACCGACTTTTTCCGGGTAATGCGCAAGGTTTGGCGGCGGAACGCTTTGTTGCGTCTCTGTGGGATCGCTTGCTCAAACACAATGCCACTTTTGCTGTTGATCTGCATACCCAAACTCGTGGCGCCGTTTATCCTCTCTATGTTTTTGCGGATTACCGAATTGAGCAATGCTTGGAGATGGCTAGATTGATGCAGCCAGATTGTGTGCTCAATGATCCCGGCGACCCAGGTATTCTTGAAACGGTGTGGAATCGCAGTGGGATTCCGAGCATTACGGTAGAAGTGGGGATGGGTAAATTTACTCAACCGGAGATGATTCAAAGAGCTGTCGATGGCGTTGTTAATATGCTGTCGTACTATGACATGCTTGAGTCTAATGAAGCACGTATTTCGTCGAATCAGCCATTGCCTCAAATGGACTGGATAGAAGGGAATAATGTGGTTTCTATTCGTGCTGATATTGGTGGTTTTGTGTTACCTCAGGTAGAACTGCTACAAAGTGTGGAGCAGGATGATCTGTTAGCAATTCAATACGATGCTTTTGGTAATGAATGTCGTCGTTATCATGCACCATCGGTAGGACGTGTACTCAGCTATAACGTCGATGCATTAAGGGAGCCGGGCGCTCTTGTATGTCGCTTGTTGAGTTAGTTAGGTTAGATTTAAGCTGATGAACCAGTACGATTTTCTGTCATTTAAAATCAGCAAAAAAAAAAGACCTCGCAAGGCTCGGTCAAAGGACAGTTGTCTAGAGTTGTCACATGTATGGACTCTTCGACAGAACTGCTTTCAGAGTAACTAAGATACATTAAGATCCCGTTGCGAGATGGTGACACTTCGACTGCTTTTTTGTTTCAAAACCATGATTTCAGAACTGCTGTTTCAAAGTGAACTAGTGAACTGTTGTTTTAAAGTGAGCTACTGTTTCAAAGTGTTTTATTATTTCGAAGCAATGAAAAAGCCTACTGCAAGTTTGTGCAAGTAGGCTTTATCGGTTTCAGTTTTGGAGCTTTTTCTCTCTTATTTACAATTGATTAAAAAGCGTCATCCACGATGTCTTTTAGTCGATCGTAAGGCACATATCCCGGTAAAGTATTTCCGTTCATCATCATGGTTGGAGTGCCCGTTAAGCCTAGTGCACTGAACGTTTGATGGTTAGTGGTTAGAACCTGGCTTTGTTCTTGAGTTGTTTTTAGTTCCGCCTCTGTTCCCGTCTTCTTAGCAACGGCTTCTAGTGAGCCTTTCGAATGAATCCCACTTTTAGCCATCAGTAATCGGTTAACTTCAGGGAATGCTTTTGGGTTGTCTTTCCATACTTTCATCGCGTATAAAGCGGCATTGGTATTGAGGCCGTCGACTTGCTGCTGTTTAAACGATAAGTACACGTTGATCACTTTGATGTCGTTGTTTTCAGAAGCTAATTGAACCAAGCCCTTTTCCAAGCGTTTACAGTAAGGGCAGTTATAATCGGTAAAGTTAATGATGACCGATTTACCATCTGGGTTGCCCGTAATTGGGTGAGCATCATTGTTATACAGCCAGTCGTGACTCTCTACTTGAGCCTTCATCGCTTGCTCTTGTCCTGCGACATACTGCTCTAAGCTGGTATGTAAACCTGAGATCGTTGAAGGGTTGTCTTTTAGAAATTGGTTAATTTCTTCAAGTTGCTGAGTCTGTTCTTTGTTTAACTCGGCAAAAGCGCTGCTACTCATCAATGAGCTAATAATCAATGTGCTTATAAGATGCTTTTTCATTTCTATTCTCTAATTTTGTGTAACCGCTAGAGGTTCGTCTTTAGCGATTTAAATCTATTAATAAGTGGCTTATCTTTTACCTGGTTTATTAGGAAAAGTAGGTTCTTAGCCAAAGCCCAATAGGGGAAGTAACGCCTGTTGCGATACTGCTTATTTTTCCATCTTTGATGATGACAATGCTTGGAGTGACGTTGACTCCCCAATCCCTACTGATCGATCCTGAAATATCGTTGATAGTCGGAAATTGATATTCTTTGGCATCCAAAAACCGCTGAACACGTTCGTCTGACCCAGATGACAAGGCGACTGACACCACTTGATGCGAGTCGCTGAAGCTATTAATGGTCGGACTCACTAATTTGCATGCACCACACCATGTTGCCCAAAAATAAACAATGACGGGCTTACCATTTTTGCTTAGCTCGATAACATCAATATCCTCACCTTGGAGTGATTGGCCAACGATTGAAATGGCGTCTCCCTGAGGCATATTCCTGCTGTGATAAAAGTCCATGGCAAATGACACCACGCCAACAATCAGTATCATTGAGACGAGTTCTTTACCCCACTTCTTAAGACGACTTGGCTTGTTGGCTTCATTTTTCAGAGCCTCATTACTTACAGCGTTGTCTATAGTCGAAGCGGCTTTATCTTCGTTTCTGAGAGCGTTTTTGGGAGTCTTCATCCATTACCTCGCAGCGTCGATGGCTTGAACGACCGTCGCGCTGTCTAAAATGACAGGCAATGGGATGCCGTTGGTGTAGCTTGGCCCATATACGATGTTAAATGGCACACCAAACCGTCCATTGCTTTGTAGATATTGAGTGACACTCTCGCTGGGTGTTGTCCAGTCGCCTTTCATCAAGGCAATGTCTTCTTGTTGTAGGTGGTTGTAGACAGGATTTTGAAGAATGACACCGATCTTGTTGGCTTTACAGGTGATACACCATTCTGCTGTTACATCAACAAATACCGTTTTGCCTTGCTCAACGAGCTGAGGGATTTGTTTCGCGTCAAGCTTTTGCCAAGCAAGGTCATCAACAATTGGTGTTGACCAATTATCAGCGGTAACACTTCCTATGATTAACGCAGCGCCAAACACCAAGGTTGTGGTTGCGACGATAGGAATAAGTACTTTGCGACCTAACTTACGGCCAATCCAAATCAAGACTGATATCACAATAAACAGTGACAGTAATATTGTTGGGAATTTGCCAATAAACGGCGTCATCAAGCTTGCTAGCCATAAGCTAGTGGCAAACATCATCAAACCAAAGATTAGCTTGACCTTGAACATCCAAGCTCCAGGTTTTGGGAGCAGTTTGGTCAAGCTTGGGAAAGCTGCAAAGATTAACCAAGGCGCACTCATACCTATACCTAAAGCAATGAATATCGCCCACAGTTCTTGGTAACTCGCCCCTAATGCGTAAGCCACAGCCGTACCTAAGAATGGCGCACTACAAGGAGTAGCAAGCAGTGTCGCGAACATACCTTGAACAAAGTGACCGCTGTGGGAGTCATTACCTTTGGTGGCCATCCAAGTGTTCATGCTTGATGGCAATCTGAATTCAAATAGACCGAGCAAGTTAACCGAGAACAATAAAGTGATGATCAACATGAAACCAATGAACCAAACATTTTGGAATTGGATTCCCCAACCAATCGCGTTGCCACCCATTTTTAGAACGGTCATGCCAAAGGCCAACAACGCGAAGGAGGTAATCACCCCCATAGCTGAGGCTAAGAATGAGATTCGGATGTGACGATTTGATGCGCCTTGGTTGTGAATGATGCTGTTTAACTTCATCCCTAATACTGGCAGTACACATGGCATGATATTGAGTATCAAACCACCAATGAGGGCAAAGCCAAGCATCACCCAAAAGCCATTATTGCTCTCTTGGTACGCAATAGGCTTAGAACCAACCGGTGCAACCATTTCTTCCGCGAAGTTGGTGTCAGAAACAGTGATGCTCACAGTACGATCGGTTAAGTCGACCTCTCCAAGCCAGTTGCTGACATCGTAGACCGCGGTCAACGTATTACCTGTAATGTGGACCGCTGGTTGAGCGAAGAAGTCATCGATCACTTCTTGGCCGTCGATCAGAACCTGAGGCTTATCCCAACCTTCTTTGCTCGTTAACTGAGTAACCAGTTGTTGTTTACTCTTGTCCCAGAACAGTCCGTTAACTGAGGTACGATTCGCTTCTCGTGGAGATTGGCTCATGCCTTGGTTGAATAAGAACATTGCTTCCTCATCGAGCTGCAATGTTTGCGTGTCGATAGGGAGTTCGATGTCATAGTCAGTCAAAACACAGATGTTCGTACACGACGGAAACGAGAGAGAGGCTCTGAATACAGCAGGCTGCGTGTTGTCTTTCAGCGTTAAGGTAACTGGAAAGCTGACGTGTTTTTTGTAACCTAACGTCATTACACCGAGTTGTTCGTAGTACTTAGGAATCGGCCAGTGCCAGTCTACTGATTCTATATTCGTTGAATCAGACCAGTCCCAGCTTGGTGGAATACCGCCTTCACCAGGGCTACGCCAATAGGTTTTCCAGTCTCCGTCGAGCTCAACATCCAATATGGTTTGAATTGTTGAACCGTCATTCGACTGTTCACCCGTCGACATCATTCGGATTTTTACAGGTGGATGCTCAGGTGCACTTATCCAGCCCGTAGTCTGTGCTAGAGCGGTAAATGATGTCATAACCAAAACGGTAATGATTATAGTTTTCGTGCATGTACGCATGCAGAGTGCCAACGAGTCGACAAACTTATTTAGTAGTGTGTTGTACACAAATGTATCTCCAAAAAATAAATAAAAGGGTGGAATAGCCCGGTTATTTATTCTCTAAATATACAGTGCTTTAGATGTAACCGAAGTTTTGTTGGTCTGGAAGAGCGATGATTATCTCTTGATAACCTTGAGATGTGAGGTGGTAAGTTAAATGCGACAGCGAGAAGCAGAACAAAAGGGGTCAGCCAGCCCGTTTTAGGCGTGGCAAAGGTGAGCATTTTTGAACTTAGGCTGCAGGAGCTTGAATTTGGTGTTGTCAGCATTTTAGACGCTTCAGTACCGAAAACACTGGCATAGAGCTCAGACATTTTATCGAAAGATGCGACGTTTGCTTGTGGGTGGCTGGTTTCTGCGCCGACAAGTATTGATTGTCCAATTAAGGAAGCTGAAGTGGTTACTTTGTTTGCAGACAGAGTACTTGCCAGACAAGTTACGATAACCAGTCCGGTAAGAAAAAGCGCCCAAAGAGAATGCTTTTGTCGGCGATTCTGTTTGGATAAGAAAAGTAGTGGTGTGCTTTGCAAATCAGTCAGTCGTTGAATTAGTTAATAATTAAAGCTAGCTAGTCGAATTGCGGCTAGCTTAGATAACTTTGCTTCGTGCCACAAGTCATAAAATTGTCAAAGTAACAGGGCTGCATTAATGTCAGCGCCAACAACTCAGGCATCGAGGTCTGACTTAAGTTCATAATAATCTGCTCTTTTCGGTTTTTCGCTGACTTGTTCACCAAAGTAATGGTTACCTACGAGCTAATTATACGGGCGAGTTAAGGAAAGAGTGGTCTTGATTGCAGTTAAGACAGCAGTAAAAAACAGTCATAAAAAAGCCCAATCATTCGCTAGGAACCAGATTGGGCTTACTTCATTCGACTTTGTTAACTGATTCTTGGGATTCCAAGGTTTAGTTAGGATGATTTAGTGAGAACGACGTGGACCGTTACGTACTAAGTCTTTGCCATTTTCAAAGACTTCTTTAGTGATCCAGCGAGCAAGCAGAACTTTGTGGCTGCTGTTGAATACAGCAACGAAGTGACGGCCATCAGAGTTATTGGTTGCCATGCCTACGCCTTCCACGCCTTCGAGGCCTAAACCACCAGCTTCAACCGAAATTAGGAATTTTTCTAGCTCTTCCAGAGACTCAATAATATCAAGTTCGTTGTTCATTTTTTATGCTCTCTTACTGTGAGCCAACATCGGATTAAAGGTGCTTTAGTGCATGCGCCCAAGTGATGACATTGCTCGTTGTTCTTTGTTGGGTGCGTACTTTACAGGTCATAAGAGGGGATTGGAACTCTCAAATATTAGATACGGATTGATTTTTTGCGAATTTTTAACACAACATACGTTTAAATGCTTGTTATCCATCTTCTTTTTACTACTATTTATAGGGTCAATTTAGACAATAATAGGAATTAATATGATGAAGGTTTGGCGTTGTCTATTGTTAATGTTGACGCTTGTCGCATTTGGAAGTTTTGCACAAAGCGTTGATAAAATAACAGAAGTACAAGACCAGCTAATGCTGGACCTAACGACTCTAGAAACCGCCCACGATGCTGAAAAGCCTTTTCTAGAAGATATCTTGAGACGAAAGAACCAAGCGTTGCGTGAAGAGATTTTTTCCCAATTATCATCCGATAAAAAGGAAGGCCTAGATGCTGTTCTTGCTCAACAGGTTGAGCTTTTACAACATTTGCTTTCATTGAATGAAGTTAAAATTGTCTCGATGAGTCAAGAGAACCGTTCGGCGGAGGGAGATGCGAAAAAGCGCCTTGAGCTGCTGATTCAAAAGCGCATTGGGATGATGGATGTTTATTATCAACAGCTCTCTAAAACCCTAAGTTGGTCGAAAGAAAGAGGCGTTGAGGTATCGGCTGAGGAAGATCAGCTAAAAGCCGCTTTGATTTCTCGTTCTCAATATCTGATCAATGCGATTCTTTACACAGACACTCAACGTCAGGATTTAGAGCGTCGTTTGTCTTTTGTTAGCGAAGAAGAAAAGGCGACGATTAAAACTGAGCTAATACGTTTCAGTGAACGAACCAGTGTAATGGCTGCCAGCTTAGAGAACAATATCTCTATGATGAGCCCGTTTGGTGTGGATGTGACGTCTTACAAGCGCATTTTATTGGCAACCACAGGGGATATTAATGCTGACGTACTGGATGTTGATGTCGCGTTAGACCTATTGGATGGCTGGTTGCGTTCGTTTAGTTCTTGGGCGTTTGACAATACCCCTTCTTTTGTCGTCAAGCTCGCGCTGTTCTTAGGTATTTTGTATGTGACTCGCCTTATTGCCAACGTTGCTCGTAAAACGGTTCGTAAGAGCGTTTCGCATTCAAAAATGGATTTCAGTGTTTTGATGCAAGAGTTCTTTGTATCAATTGCTTCCAAAGCCGTCGTGTTTATCGGTTTGCTTATTGCCCTGTCTCAGATAGGGATAGAGCTTGCACCGCTACTTACTGGTTTTGGAGTCGCGGGTGTCATCATTGGTTTTGCCTTACAAGATACCTTGTCCAATTTTGCATCAGGTTTGATGATCTTAATCTATCGCCCTTACGATGTTGGAGACATGGTTAAAGTTGCTGGCGTTCAAGGAACAGTAAAAGACATGAGTTTAGTGTCTACTACGATTCAAACCATCGATAACCAACGCTTGGTGATCCCGAATAACAAGATTTGGGGTGATGTGATCAACAACATTACTGCAGAGCGCGTTAGACGTGTTGATATGGTTTTTGGTATTGGTTATTCCGATGACATCGATAAAGCGAAAGGCGTGTTGAACGACATCATTCTTGCGCACCCTTTAGTGCTTAAAAAACCAGAACATATGATCAAGCTTCACACCTTGAATACGTCTTCGGTTGATTTCGTAGTGAGACCTTGGGTTAAGACTGAGGATTACTGGGATGTATATTGGGATGTGACGGAAACCGTGAAGAAACGCTTTGATGAAGAAGGCATCACGATTCCATTCCCACAACGCGATGTACACATTTACAATCACGAAGAGAGTTAATACGGAAAGGGCTAGTACGAAAATAGCGAGTACAGAGAGAGCTATTTTCGGCTGATAGGCGACCTCTTAATGTGAAATTAAATGGACGCGTGAATACGCGTCCATTTTTAATGGCTATCAGTTTATCTGAATCTCGTTCTTTTATGTCACTTCCCCATCTTAGAATTAAGTTATGATGGGGTAGGCTCAGTCTGGACAGTTGAAATCGAATGGATAATCCACAGCAAAAAACGAATACTAGAAATACAACGGTAAGAAAAGCGACGCGAATTGAAAGTGTTATGAACTCTGCGATGTGGCATTTAACTCAAAGAGATATGACGGAAAGCGAGCTGATTGCAAAGCTCAAAGTGAAAACCGACAATCAAGAATGGATCGATGAAACTTTGGGCACCTTGAAAGGCTTTGGGTATCTCAAGTCTGACCAAGTGTTTGCAGAACAATTTGTGGAACAAGCTTTTTCTGGTGAGTTTGGTTCTCGATATATTGTTGAAAAATTGAAGAAGAAGGGCCTAAAGGACTCCGTGATTTCTGATGCCATCCATAAGGTGTCCTTTGAAAAATCTATTGATGAACAAACCATCTTAATAGATCGAATTAACCACTATTACACAAGCTTTACCATGAGCCGTGAAAAGCTTGTGGCGACACTGCAAAAGCGCGGCTTTAGCTATCAACAAGTTAAAGTGGCGATTGATCAGCATCCGCAAGCCCATGAGCTTATGAGTAACATGCAAATTAAAGCAGAGAAGGCTGACTTAGAGAAAGAAGTGCTTAAGTATGCTCGTAAAGGTAAAGGCTTGACTGCTATCCAGCAAGAATTGAGACAACGACAAATCGACACCAGTGAACTGCCATCGTTAATCGACCGATTGATTAATGAAGAGCAACTGGATTTCTACTCTTCTTGTTTAGAGCAGTTACAGAAAAAATCCTATGATCTTAATGACCATAAAGAACGCTCTAAAGCTTATGCAATGTTGAGTCGAAAAGGTTTCTCTTCTGATGAGATCAAATTTGCTCTGAGTGAAGGTAACGAGTAGCAGGCGGTATCGAGCTTAAGACATATCTAGTTGGAGACACATCGAGCCTAAGAAATATTGAGTGCCTTATTTTAACGTGTCGTGTGTATGTTTTCTGTAAGACCTAGGCCATTGCGTAAGGCAAATTGAATGAGCTCGTTGTGGTTATTTAAATTGAGCAGTCCAAGCATTCTATACTTATGAGATTCTATGGTTCTTGAACTTAAGTGAAGTTGCTCTGCGCAATCTTTTGCGCTAAACCCTTGAGCAATCAGCGCTAAAACTTTGGTCTGCTTTTTTGTCAGTAATAGTAGCTTATCACTGTCGTCTTCTAGTCGGTTCTCATTTTGTTTTAGCGTTCTAGCTAGTGTGGAATGTTGCCAGTAACAAAGCCAAACTTCACAGACTAACTTTAAGCGTTTGATGTCTTCTAGGTCGAAATTGGTGTCGGCATCGTGAAAATTAGTAAAAGACAACGCTCCCCAACGTTGATTAAATAGCTGTAGTGGTATGATACAGTGCCATCGTCCCCCTTCTTTATACAACTGCTTTAATACATAGTTATCGCTGTTTATGAGCTCATCTTTTGAGAAGGTTAGATAGGTCTCGTTAGTCTTCAAAAGCTTCAAGTAATCAAGATAATTACCACCAATAAGGTTCTTCTTGTTAACTGGAGGAATGTGTTTTTTGGAGACTGAGCACGTCTTGCCATCTTCTAATAAGACCATTGAATTTGGGTAAAGTGTAAGACGATCAATACCAAACCAATCAAGTACGTCAAAGCTCGCTTGCGACCAAGTTGTTTGAAAGTTGTTTGGGTCACTATTGATCAAAGTTGCAGATTGCTTCATTAATAATTGTTCAAAGCTATAGTTAGAAGCGCTCACATTTTTTCCTTATCAATAGTTCGGCTACTCATTCACGCGCTGAAGATATTCGCTAAAGCACGACAGCGCAAGTTAACATTACAAGATCGCGAAGGTGTTCTAAGTTCTCTTTTTTTATAACGCTTTATTATATGAGGCATAGCGAAAAGCCGTACTTTTACTGCAGCAATTGAACGGTGTTTTTTATAGGCTCACGGCATTTAATACCACCGAATAAAAACCGTGATTATTTTAAGAGTACTACTGACCTTATCATTGTTGATGCTAACTTTTCGTACAGCACTAGCGTCTCCTCTGTTTGTTTATGCCCAATCTCCAATACATTCAAATGTGCTTTCAACTCAGCTTCGTTCTGCTCAACCTAATAGAGTGGGAACCATTGAATTCAAGTCCTCTTATACTCAGGCGAGTATATGGGCTCATACAGGCGCTTATTCACTCGATTATTATCAGAATCAATCCAACATTGCCGTTCAGTGGCAAGCATCTCCAATATGGAAAACAGAGTTAGATTATCGAGTCGTTACTGCTAAAGACAATGGATTAGACAGCTTTGTTATGGGATTTCATGATCTATTCGGTATTGGACAGAATGGCCGTGATGAAGTGGCTGAAGATCAATTCACAATGGACTTTAACAATGCGGGCGTTCATGTGTCTGACTTTGAAGGTGATGATTTAACTAATGCGCTGACTTTTTACAATGAACTACTGCTGTATTCTAGAGGGCCAATGTCGCTCTCGGCGGGTGGTTCGTTGTTTTATAACAATGTAAAAAATGGACAGTTTGCGAGAACAAGCTTCGAGCAAGGTGTTCAACTCAATTACAGCTACATCATGCCAAGGCATAGCATATTCTCCACTCTCGGGCTCGTACATCGAAACAGCGATGGCTCTTCCTCTAGAGATGAAAACCTAAGCCTTGAAAACCTCAGTACAAGTTGGGCGATAGGGTATGAATATCGCCTGAGTCAACGTCACAGTTTACTTATCGAATCTCTCAACTATCAAGGTTGGGCGAGTAATGACCCTGACTTTTCTGAAACCTCTAACGAAGTGGTCGTAGGGTATCGATATCGTCTGTATCAACTCGCGGTTGAAGCTCTGATGATCGAAAATATCCGTAACATGGATAACACTACCGATATCGGCTTTACGCTCGGATTTAGATTCTCAATGTAAAGTAAGCGCCAATATATCTTTATTTAATTAAATTCACCGAAGGTATGAAATTTCAGTAGTTTTACGGTATATCAATAACGTATTTTTTTGAACAATAGCGCCATTCCAAAAGGCCGGTTTAACAAGGCCAAATTAATATATAGGTAGTGGTTATCATGAAAAAGACATTAGTAGCACTTGCGATTGCGAGCATTTCAAGTTCAGCTTTCGCTGTAAGCACAAGCAGCCAAAACAGCCAAAACGAAGACATGTTTGCATTTGATTCAATGCATAAAGATCAATTTTCAGTATCAGGTTCTTTCGGTGTTGGTGGTTACTACGACACAGGTTCTAAAGCGTTTTATGATGACTGGGCGACAGGTCTTACTCTTGCAGTAAACTACCGCAACAACCGTATTGTTGGTTACTTCGAAACTGACTTGATGGTGAACTACACAACAGACAACAACGTTTCAGCGAATGACGCAGCAACGGCGGGTTGGACAAACGGTATCGATACTGGTCCAGCAACTGACGTAGATAAAGCGTGGCTTGGTTTTGATACTGGTTTCGGTATCGCTTCATTCGGTTGGGAAAACGATACGGCGTTAGACAAAGTAGATGGCGCTGGTGATACAACTTACGAGTTTGGTGCTTCTGCTGGCGACGCTTCTGATGCGTTCAACGTTATTAAGTTCCAAGGTGCAACCAATGGTTTTGCTTACGGCGTTTCTTACTTTGAAACTGACGACGATCATAACGATGCTGACAAAGGTATTAACGGTTACATCGGTTTAGAGCAAGAGGTGTTCAACCTTTACGCTGGCTATGAATCACGTGATAACGATGCTGATTACGAAGTATATACGGTGTCTGGTAACGTAAAAGTTGGCGACCTTACACTAGGTATGAACTCTTGGATTGATGAAAGCGATTCTAAGAAAGACACTGGTTACTACGTTTCAGGTGGTTACGCGCTTTCTGCAGACCTAACAATTGCAGCGGGTTACGCATCTAACAGCAATGAATTAGATGGTCAATCTGACGTAGATTCTTCTTACATCAACATCGCTGCAATGTACCGTATCGCTGATAACGCTGACATGGGTATAGATATCAAACAAGATCTAGATGGTTACCGTGTTGGTGAGACTAGCGCACAATACGACGAAGAGACACACGTATTCGCAGCAGCTTACTACTACTTCTAAGATCTCAAATACTGAAACTGAATGCTATGGTGTAATCGCTTGCCCGGTCGTTACACCATATTCTCTTCTTTATGCAGTTTAAGCATCCACAAATCGACATGTGGTATGCCACTCAAGTATTACGAGTGGAATTATTATTTGGAGAAATGTAATGGTTAAGAGCATTACGGCTAGGGGTGTTATTTATGGAAATGATACCCTATTTACGTGTAAGCCTAATCGAAATGGATTATTTGAATTAGCACGTAAACATGGAAGAGTTGCTGGTACTCGCCCGCAAGATCTCAAAAACAAGGTTTATGCTGAATCTCTTGATGAAGCTTGGCATTTACTCAAAACAGAAAAGTTTTATATTGTTTTGACGGGACAAGTATTTGGTATTCACAGAAAGTCTTTACGAAGCGTTGATTCTGTCGATATTGATTTCGAGAACGAAACTCAACCGGCTTGTGTCACGATATAACGCCTAGTAGAAAGCTAAGATTAGTACAAAAGAAAGGACGATCAATGATCGTCCTTTTTTGCTTTTTAGGGATGTTTAGATGTCGTTTCGCTACTTATCGGCCGTATTGTTCGATAATAAAATGCTCAAAATCGTCACACATTTGATGATTTGATTTGTTATTGTTTGCTAATTCTAACGCCCCATCGACTATCGATATTTTGGCGTTCAAATCGGCAGCTGGTGCTTGTTCTCTCTCAGAAAGTTGTTTGATTTTCTTCTCTTCAATCACCCATGCTTCTTCTGATGATAAGTTACACTCGTCAGCAAGATATTTTGCATTAAACCCTTCTCCGGTCAGGCTTTTGATTGTTCCGTTATGGTCAACGCTATTGCCTTTATGCCAGTAGTGTTTAGCCAGTAATGGACCAATCTCTGGGTTATCCGTTAAATAACCAAACTTGTCGGTGAAATAGGCGCGAGTTTGATAAACCGCCATATGAGCCAATAGATAACCTTGGTAAGCGCAAGAAGCCTCATCGGACAGTAAATGTGGAATCGCCATTAACGGACGTGGGCTGCAAGACAATCCAAGAATCGTTTTCTCACTATGGCGAGCAAGAGCTGTGATTTTTTCCGGCGTAAGATCTTCATCAGCCAATTCGTAAAGCGCGCGTTCAAAGTAAGGAACCACAAGAATGCTGCGTTCTTCATAGGCTTTGAATGGTTGTTTGTTATCAATGATAGCTTTAATCAATTCGTCTGGCACAGATTGGCCTTCTGAATTCAGAGCGTACTGTTTTAGCCAGTCGGCATCGGTCAGCAGACTGTCGCAGAACATCGATTGGGTTTCGGCATAAGCCATTGAGGTTGGTGCAAATTCTTGAGAGAAACAAGGCGCATTCATTTTAACGTTAGCGAAATGCGCGGCGTGGCCACCCTCGTGAAACAGCGTGTTAATCCCGTCATAACCACTGCCTATTTGATCGGGTTTTGCGTTGCTGGTGAAGTTTACTTGAGCTGCAACCCAAGCTCCTTGATCGTAGAAAGAAGGAATGGGTCCATGACAAAAGCCATTAGGGTATTTTCCTTTACGATCAAGCAAATCCAATTTCAACGTGGCTTGAGAGTATTCGATGTTGAGGCGACCAAAAGATTCTATCCAGCGTCTCAGTGATTTTGAGAAGGGAACATATGGGTCCAAGTCATTCATAACATCACCAGCAAAAGAGTAGATAAAGTTATGGGTTTCCAGTGCACTCTGACCTTTTTGCTCTGCTAAGTTGGTCAGGCTTTTTAGATTGTTATCACGCGTACGTGTTTCGAAGTCATCCAGAATCGTGAACAACTGTTGTGTTGTCATTTGTTCAGTCTTAACCACCGAATAATCAAAGAAGGTTTTGTAACCAAGCGATTGAGCAAATTGGTTGCGCTTTTTGATGAGTTCGATGAAGCCGTTAACTAGTAACCATTGCTCTAAATCTAATAATGCTTGGTGCGCAGAAAGCCTGACTTTTTCATTGCTGTTACTTCTAACTGCGGAACCTAGAACGGGCAATGATCCTTCGGTATCTTCACCCGCTTCATTTACGTAAGTCATTACATGATTTTGTTTTTTCTCAAATAATTCGGCCTCAAATTTGATGAGATCGGCTTTCAGCTTCTGAGATTGTTCGGATTCGATTGCGTGAGATCTAAAAGTCGCTAGCCAACCATTTAACCCGGTTAGCGTGCTCTCTTTTTCTTCAATGTCTTGAATCTCGTCGATTGCATCAATGTGTTTTTGGATAGCAGTAATTTGCTCGGCAGAACTAAGAAACTGGGTCCACTGGGTTTGTGCAAGTGTTGAACCATCGTGGTCATCACTTATTCCCATGTAAGTATCCCAAAAGAAGTCTTCTTTCGCTTTGTGAGTCGCAAGATAATTTTGATTTAATTGGTTGAGATAATGAGTTGCAGTCATGATGTCCCTTGAAAATAATGCCTGAATTTCGAGATTATGACACATTCATGGGACGTATTTTGTGACGTTGCATATAACGGAATGTAAGTCACAGGAACTAGGTTTACATTACGGCGTATGTGTGTAAATTAATTAACTGTTAACGATTTGTTTTTTGCTAGTATTGTTTAGAGAGCATTCGCTGATTTTTTTGCCTTTTATTGAGTAAATTGATGTTCTCAATGTCAGCGTTTTTGTAAGGAAGAGGTTTAGGATGGATCCTATTTTATATATCGAAGTTGGTGGTGTTGTGTGGCAGGTGCTGGCTGATGGTACTTGGCTGCAAGTACCGGCATCACAACCTAAAGTTGAGGGTGTGCAAGTTGTTAGTATTGAGCCTCAGAGTTTGGATCAGACTCAACCGCTCACAGAACCGCAAATAGCGGCTGTTGAACAACAACTTGAAGAGGTGGTCACTCAACTTGTTAATAGTATTGAAAGCTCACCTCAACAACCTAACGCTGCCAATGATCAACCCAGCTCCAGTGCCTCTTTTATTGCGTATGTTCGCTCTACATTAGATGAAACTCTTGCAGAAGCAGGTTTTGATACTCGACCGACCGAATATGAAGAAGAAGAGACGACCTCAAATGACGGTAACCTAGATGCGCTTTTACCTAGCGCCGAGCTTACCGTTGATATATTAGATGGCGGTGATGGGTACGAAAATCAGTTTGAAGTGCCTTCTGTCACCATCACTGGCACAGCCATTGACGTTCGAGATGGGCGGACTGTTGTTATTACCATCACCGATGTTAATGGCAACACGGTTACTACTACGGCTATTACCAGTAACGAAACTTATGTTGTAAACGGTGTCGATCTTACTTCGCTAGCTGAAGGCGACCTCCAAGTTGACGCGATCATTGCCGATGACTTTGGTAATAGCATCACAGCGAATGACTCCACGATCAAAGATACACTAGCCTCTATTGATGTTGATTTTGATGGTTTTGGTGATGAGTTTTATAATCAATTCGAAATTTCCAATGGGGTGTTAGTCGGTACTGTTGCTAATGTTGAAGATGGCCAGACGATAAGCATTTCAATCACGGATAGCCAAGGTCTAACACAAGACTATACAACGACCGTATCCGGTGGCACATGGACACTCACACTTCAAGACTACTCAGGTTTTTCGGAAGGGGAGTTGACGGTTGTTGCTAACACCATTGATATTGCCGGAAACCCTACGTCAGCTACCGATACCATTGTTAAGGACACGCTTGCGAGTATTAATGTTGACTTCGATGGTTTTGGTGATGAGTTTTATAATGAATTAGAAGTAAATAATGGTGCTTTGGTTGGTACTGTTTCAAATGTCGAAGATGGGCAAACTATCTCAATCACAATAACGGATAGTGAAGGCTTATCCGTAAATTATTCGACAGTTGTGTCTGGCGACAATTGGACATTAGTAAATCAAGATTACTCAAACTTCGCAGAAGGTGAACTTACTGTAGTTGCAAGCACCATTGATATAGCTGGAAACCCTACTACCGCTACTGACATCATTGTTAAAGACACTCTGGATAGAATTCTCGTTCGGTTCGATGGTTTCGGTGACAACTATTACAATCAAAGTGAAGTGAGTAAGGGGGCCCTTATCGGTGCAACCTTCAATATTGAAGATGGTCAGGCGATAAATATAACGATTACTGATAGTAACGGTTTGTCTGCCGACTACACCTCGGTTGTTTCAGGCAACTTATGGAGCTTAAAAGACCAAGATTATTCTGTCTTTGCGGAAGGTGAGTTGACCGTTGTCGCGAGTATTACAGATATAGCGGGTAATACTATTACGTCCACTGACACCATTATTAAAGATACGCTAGTGGACATAGGAGTTGAGTTCTCTGGATCTGACGATGAGGTTTACAACCAAGCAGAAGTCCTAAATGGTGTGTTGGTTGGTACTGTTGGCTATGTTGAAGAAGGTCAAACAATCTCAATTACCATCACCGATAGTGCAGGCACATCTTTAGATTATTCAACAACAGTTTCAGGCGGTACTTGGACGCTTACTAATCAAGATTATTCTAGTTTTGCCGAAGGTCAATTAACTGTTGAAGCCAGTGTTACGGATATCGCAGGAAACACGGCGACTTCAACAGATACAATCGTCAAAGATACGTTAGCGGGTATCAGTGTCGATTTTGATGGCTTTGGTGATGAGTATTACAACTCCGCTGAAGTCATGAATGGCGCTCTGATTGGTACGGTTACCAATGTTGAAGATGGCCAAACCGTTTCAATCACCATTACTGATGTTGATGGCAAATCAGTAATTTATACTGCGATAGTGTCTAGTGGCGAATGGACTCTAAAAGGTCAAGATTATTCCTCCTTCGCGGAAGGCGAATTGACCGTTGAAGCTAGTGTTACGGATTTGGCCGGAAATACGGCAACCTCTACAGATACGATCGTCAAAGATACGCTAGCGAGTATTGGGGTCGACTTCTCTTCATCTGATGATGAGTATTATAACTATGCAGAGGTAGTTAATGGAGCTTTGGTTGGTACCGTTTCTAATGTGGAAGATGGACAGACAATTACCATTACAATCACCGATAGCCAGAATGTATCCCAAGTTTATACAACGATAGTCTCTGGTGGAACTTGGACGCTGACCAATCAAGATTATTCCACTTTTTCTGAAGGCACTTTAACGGTAGTAGCAACGGTTACGGACGTTGCGGGCAATACTGCAACTTCTAGCGATACCATCGTCAAAGATACACTGACAGACATCAGTGTCGATTTTGATGGTTTTGGTGATGAATATTATAACTCAACAGAGGTAAGTAATGGGGCTTTAGTTGGTACCGTTTCTAATGTGGAAGATGGCCAGACAATTACCATTACAATCACCGATAGCCAGAATGTATCCCAAGTTTATACAGCGACAGTGTCTGGTGGAACTTGGACGCTGACCAATCAAGATTATTCTAATTTCGCAGAAGGCTCGTTAACGGTTGAAGCGACCGTAACGGATATTGCGGGCAATACTGCAACCTCCAGCGATACCATCGTCAAAGATACGCTTATAAGCATCGATGTGGATTTCTCTGCATCGGATGATGAATACTACAACTTAGCCGAAATTACTAATGGTGCCTTGGTCGGAACGGTCGCGGACGTTGAAGACGGTCAAACTATCACTATTACTATCACCGATAGTCTTAATGTCTCCCAAGTTTATACGACCACAGTAGCTGGCGGAAACTGGACGCTGACAGGTCAAGACTATTCGGGTTTTGCAGAAGGGATTTTGACCGTAGAGGCTAGCGTTACGGATGTTGCGGGAAACACGGTCACTTCTAGCGACACCATAGTGAAAGATACGCTAGCCAGTATCACCGCAGAATTTGATGATGTCGATAACATACTCAACACTGAAGAGGTTCAATCTGTTCGTCTACAAGGCATTGTTCAAAATGTAGAAAATGGACAGCCTATTACCGTCACAGTTACGGATAGCAACAATCAATCTATAACGTTACAAACCGTAGTTATTGCGGGTGCTTGGAGCATCGATGATGTTGATCTGTCTGCATTTGCTGATGGCAACATTACGGTAGAGGCGGTTACCGTTGATATTGCGGGTAATGAAACGACGGGGGCTGACAGCACAGGGCAAATTAATACCGTACCGCCTGTTATTGATATTGATACCTTGTCTGGTTTCAACATCTTGGATTTCCGTAGTGGCGATTTAACCACTATGCAAGGGACAACCGATGTCTCCGAAGGCTTACCTGTTTACGTCGAGATCAATGATGGTACTCAAACGCTGACTTTTGTTGGAGTCGTGGATGCGTCAGGTGGTTGGCTAGTTGAGAATATTGATGTTTCTAGCTTAGACTCATCTTCAGAATGGATTATCGATGCAAGAGTTGCCAATTCGATTGGTAACGAAGTCAGCGATGACATGCCAAGTATTATACTGCCAGGTTCAGTCTCATTTTCTGAAAGCACGGTCGGGATCTTCGGAGATCAAACCCAAGTCGCTGACATCAATATTCAGTTTGCTGACGAATTCGCTTTTAGTGCAAACCAAGTTTCTGCTGAGGGAGTGACATCTCAAGGTCAATCTATCGCTATTGCATTAGAGTCTGATGGACAAGTGCTTAAAGCAACACGAACCGATGGAACACTGGTTTTTGAAGCAAAGATTGTCGGCGATACCGTTGAAATCACTTTCTATCAAGCGGTTGACCAACAAGCTGGTGAAGAGTTACTTCAAACAGCGATCATTATCGAAGGTCTCCAAATTGATGATGACGGGACCACTGAGCTGGTTTTAGGTGAACTACCGATTACGATTTTAGATTCTGAACCACTCTTATTCGGTGAATCCTATTCGATGGTGGAAGGAGAGACATCATCTGGCAATGTTCTTAGTAATGACATTGACCTTGATACCGCATTGACTATTAGCAGCGTTGAAGTCGGGGGAGTCAGTAAAGACATTTCAGGCGCGACTCCAGCTGTATTCACGACAAGCGATGGTGTATTAACCGTATTTGCTAATGGTCAGTGGACCTTTGAAGCGAATCGAAACTTAGATCATCAGCAAGATCATATCGTTACTTTTAATTATGTTGCCGCTGATTCTAGTGGTGATTTCGGTTCGGCAACGGCGACCATTGATATTATGGATGGTGCTGCTGGACAAATATTGGATGGATCTGAAACGGCAACGGAAGTGGATGTAACATCCGGCCCGCAAACCATCAATGCCCAATTTACGATATTAGGTGGTTCGGATAACCCAGATCCTGACTCTATACAATTTAGCCCTGAAACCGCGGCGCAATTGGAAGCGTTAGGCATTACCTCTGGAGGCGATTCCACCCCACTGACTTACACTCTTAGCGCTGATGGCCTAACGATCTTTGCGAAGCAAGGCGAGGATGATGTGTTCTCGTTTTCAATGACGACAACGGTCGATGGGAACAATCTACTTGTGGATGTTGTATTGGTTATTGACCGTCCATTAGATCATGTGCTGACGAGCGATTTGCTCACGATTCCATTGAATATTATTGGTACAGATACTGATGGCACGGCTTTAGAAAACGGTCAGATATCATGGGTGATAGAGGACGGCAATGATCCGAGTTTAGTTCTTGATTCAAATGTTACTATCAACGAATCGGATTTTAGTAACGATCCTGTCGGTGAGGTGAGTAGTACTGGAACCTTCAGTGTTGGGATTGGTAGTGATTACTTAGACAGTGTGCTTTTTGAGCTAGCCGATCAACCGCAACTCTTCAGTGGTGGAGAACAGGTTTATTATACCGTATCGGATGACGGTACATTGTTGACGGGTTATGCGGGACCTGTCGCTGGTGGTGATGTTGCTTTCACGGTCAGCTTTACTGCGCCTCTCTCTGATGATGTAGATAGCAGCGTGGATTATGTATTCACACTCTACAAAGGTTTGGATCAAGCCAATGGCACAGATACCATTCCGTTCACGGTTACAACCCGTGATTCCGATAACGACCAAACTAAACTAGATTTAACCGTTTCTATTACCGACGGTGGTGAGCCAACGATTGGCAGCGGTACGGTTGAATTGTCTGAAACCCCAATTGCGGATACTACTCCTGATGGCGTAAAACAGAGTGCAGTGGTTAATTTGGATATCACGGCATCGCATGATCCTATCGTTTATCTTGGTATTGATGTGACAAACGGTCAAGCCGTTTTGGATAGCGACGGTGAAGCAGTCACCCATAATGGCGAGGCTTTATCTTGGAGAGATAATGGTGATGGCAGTTTTGATGCGATATTAAGTAATGGCGATGTCATTATGCAGATTCGTCTGCCATCTGATTATTTTTTAGAAGCTAATATCTCAGGCACCGTTGCCGTTGAGATTGATTTATATCGCTCTATTGATCATGGTGCTGGGCTAAAAGATACCGAATTGAGCATACCGACCACGGTTGTCGTTATTGATTCAGACGGTTCACGTTCAACGCAAGAATCAGATATTAAGATCTATGATGGTAAGGACCCTGCATTCTCAGTAGTAGGTAGTCTATCTGTCGATGAAGATGGGCTAATTGGTGATAATGAACAAACGGGCACAGAAGACCCAAGTCCATCGATAGCGATTATTCAAGGCTCAGACGATATCGCATCAGTTTCAGTTAATACCGATGCTTTTGACGCATTAGGCTATACCAGTGGTGGGCAAGCCATTTCATTGCAGGCAGTGAATGCTGATGGTTGGTATTACGCTCAAGATACGTCGGGTAACGATATCTTCCGAATTCGTTTTAACAACGATGGCACAACCGAGTTCAACCTATATACGCCGCTTGATCATGCTACGGGGGATGGTGAAAATAATCTTGCTGTGAATTTTGAATTGGTTGTCACTGATGCCGATGGTGATAGTTCTGATCCGGCTATTTATGCTGTCAATGTTACGGATGCAGTGCCAACTTCTCGCTCTGGATCCATTGAAATGGTGGAAGGCGATAATCTTAGTGGGCAGTTCTTAACAGAAGAATTTGCTGGTGCGGATGGCGCAACCATCGTCAGTTTTGATTATCGTGGAACGACTTACACTTTTGTAGATGCAGATACGTCAATCACCATTGACCTCATTAATGTTTACGACAGTAATTCTATTTACGGTCAGTTTACCCTTTCACCAGATGGTAGCTACCAGCTAACCACTAATCCAAATGTGACGACTAATCCTGCCGATCCTAAGATCGTCGATGACATTGATTACTTGGTTCGAGATGCGGATGGTGATGAGGTCACGAGTACTGCAGAGCTTGTCCTAGATGATAACGAGGGCTTTATTCGTTATGAGGATTCTGAAACTACAGAAGATAACGATGCCATTATTGTTGTGAGCGTTTCTACTGGAGACGTGGACCAAAGCGAAACCGTTACGGCTATTGAATTCTCAGAAGCTTCTTTGCAAGGCGGTAGTCTGTATTTAGATGGCGTATTACTTCAAGTAGTTGATGGCAAGGTGACGCTTTCAGGTAATCAGTTAACGGCGATTGACAGTCAGTTTACCGGCCCGAATGGTCAATTAACTTATCGACCTGCACTCCATGAATCGAATACGACCTCAACGGTTATTCTAGCGATCAATGCCATTATAAGTACTGACACGGTTCCAAAAGAGCTGACCGCAGATGTCTCTGTTTCTGTTTTACCGGTGGCCGATGCTCCAGATTGGTCAGATTCTGTATTTACCTACCAATCCGTAGAAGATGATGCAAACCCAATTAAATTAGATATCACAGCTCAGTTGGTTGACCAAGATACATCTGAAGAACTGTCTTACACCATTAGCGGCATTCCAGATGGGCTGAATATCACCTTGAACGGAAACGCGGTTAAAGAAGGCAAAGAGTACACCCAGACCCAAATCGACAAAATGGAAATCAGAGCTGATGAAAACCTTGCAGGTCGATTTGAGTTTGAGATTACTGCTATTGCAACCGAAGCGGGGAGCACCTTCGCTGACCCCGATGATAAAACGGCCGATATTGTTAATACTGTCGTTGTAGAGATCTCACCGGATGCTGATACTCCAATTTTATCTGTTAAAGATTACAAAGGTCTGGAAGATGAAAGCATCTTCCTCAAGAACGTAATCAATGGTGCATTGACTGATACCGATGGTTCAGAGTCGTTAAGTTATCAAATTGAAGTACAAGACGGTTGGGCGATTCAAGGTGGATTGTTTGACCTAATTGGTCCTAATACTTATCTCGTTTCTGCTGAAGCGATAGAGAACGGCACTGCTTATCTAATACCAAAAGAAGACATCAGTTCCTTTACGGAAGACCTATTCATAAACGTGACTGCCGTTTCTTATGAATCGACAATTGACTCGTTAGACCCTGTTAATGTGACTGCGTTAAGCGATACTCAAACCATCAATATCTTCCTCAAAGGCGTTGTTGATGAACCTACTGTTGTGGATGGAGGAAACGCGCATTGGGAATATGACAGCGATACCAAAGTCATCAGCAATCAATCGGTTCTTAATGAAGATGGCTTGATTCAACTCGACTTTGTCGTCCAAACAACCGATGACGATGCTTCTGAAGAGATCAATATACTCCTGACCAATATTCCTGACGGCACCTTGCTGGTGGATTCATTGGGTGAGCCCGTGTCGCTAACCATCGCTTACATTGACGATGTAACAGGCCCGGTATTCCAGGTCTCTAACGCACAACTTAATGATTTGTATCTCAAGCCAGTGACTGATTTCAGTGGTGAGATGGAACTGACTGTTATTGCTATCTCAACTGAACCTGATGGTGATTCGGGCGAATTCCCGATGACGTTGAAGGTAGAGTTAGCACCGATTGTCGATCAAGAAGATGGTCAGGTGGTTAGCACTCAAGGTATTGAAGACAGCCAAATTGGATTGAACCTTGAGCCAGCTGTGAATCAAGATGTTGATGGAAGTGAGTCTTTAACGGGGTATGTGATTGATAGCCTACCTGCTGATCTGACTCTTTATTTCGATGGCAGTGTTATTGCAGTGCCAGTTTCAGGGTTAGATTTAGAAAGTTTATTAGACTCTACGACACCAACACTATCCGAGCTTTTAAGTAGCGGAAGACTGTCAGTAACCGCTACTGAAGATTTGAGCGGTACATTTTCGATCCCAATTACCTATGAAGTTACTGATACTTCGCCGACAGGCGCAACTGATGTAAAAGATATCTCGGGGTCAATCAGTGTCACGGTCGATGCGAGGGTCGAGTCAGATACTCGTTTGGAAAGTTCTGGTCAGCTATATATCAGTGAGGACGGTTCTCCGGTCAACGTGTCGGATGCGGTTACTTTTGTTGACGCAGATATGGATGGCTCAGAATACTTAGATTATATCTTGATCGATGTGCCTGATGGTTATTCGTTGATTATTGAACACCCGAACGGAGCCGCTCAAGATATTTCAGGAAACTGGATTATCTCTGCAAATGGCCTTACGAGTGACTCTATCCAAGAGTTGGCGCAAGAAATCTTAAGTGGCATGACTATCTCGAGCCCAAGCGACACGCCTGTTTTAGATATAGTGGTACGTGCTCGTGTCATTGACGGTGAAGATTCGAAGTATATTGATACTTCATTCCAAATTCAGATCACGGGTCATGATGGCGGCGGGGGTACTTGTGATCCTGTTGGGCCTCCAAGCCCAATTCAACCTGATGGTGATATCAAAACGCCTGAGGGAGAGGACATCGACCTTACCGGTTTATTGAATACCAATGTAGGTAGTGATCCGGACAATGAGATCTCTTTCTATATTCCTGCGGACTCTCTGCCTGATGGCGTCGAGATTTCAGGTGATGGTGTTATTGCCGAATACGACGCTTCTGGTGAGGTTGTCGGTTACTCGATTACAGCGGATGGACTATCCAAACTAACGCTAACAGGATTAGATGAAGACTTTGCCGGCTGTATCGACTTTACGATTAAAACCATTGAGACCTCTCCTTGTAACGGAGATACCGTCACAACAGATCAAACCATCAGTATTCAAGTATTGCCAGTCGTAGATGACATTACCGTTGCCACGGATTCGACAACAATCCAGGAAGATATTACAACCGACCTTAACCTTGAGTTAGTTCTCGGTGATAGTGTTGAAGACGGGCAGTTAATCACGGGAGAGGGTAACAGTGCTACCGGTAAAGAGACCGTTAACTCTCTAACAATAACGGTATCAAATGGCGGCACGCTATCGGAAAGCCCTACTGATACTGGTTTGTTGGTTGATAACGGCAATGGTGAGTGGACGGTAACCGATCCTAGCCGATTAAGTGATGTTTTGGTAACACCACCAGAACATTACAGCGGCGAAATTACCTTAACAGTGACGGCCAATATTACCGATGAAGCGGATTGTGTCGTTGAAACCGATACTCAAGACAAGACGACCGTGGTGACGATCACCGTTGAACCTGTTGCGGATGCGGCGAACTTGGTGACGGAGGATATAGTAGGCGACGAAGACAACTACATTTCACTGTCATCACTTAGCGCGGAGCTGATTGACCAAGATGGCTCTGAAAATATGTCCTTGGCATTGAAAGGCGTGCCTGAAGGCGCGGTTGTTGCGATAAAGGTGGGCGATAGCTACGAATTAGTTCCAAATAATGGCGTTGATGGCGGTACCTTTGATGGTAACCCTACTTATGAGTGGCAGCTCGATCCAAGTCAGCTTGCTAATCTTGTTATTCTGCCGCCACGAGATTTTAGTGGTGATATGAATCTAGTCCTTGAGGCGATTACTCAGGAAATCGGCACGACAGATATTCGTTATACCGAATCTGAATTTACCGTTGGTGTAAACCCTATCGGCGATAAAGTGGAGTTCTTCGATTTACCTGAACAGCTCACTGGAAGTGAAGATGATGGCATCGTGATTCCTCTCGATGCTAATAGCTTTGAAACCAACAGTGATGAATTCTTAGCAATTACCGTAACGGTGAATTCGACTTCGGATCCATCAGGTTTAGTTGGGCTAGATCGAATTCGAATTGGATCAGAAACCAGCTCTTTCACTAGTGTTGGTGGCATCATACAGGCGACGATCCTCGTTAAAGCAAGCTCTGTTGATGAGCTCGAATTCTTTGCGGGTGACGCGTTTGGTAACCTTGATATTACGATTACAGGCCGAACGGTTGATCAAAATACGGTACTCGGTGAGTTAGTGGTCGACACGGGTGACCCAAGTTCACAAGATATGACGCTTATCATCACACCAGAGCCTGATGCTCCGTTATTGAGTGTTGAATATTCTTCGATTGTGGCAGAAGCGAGTGGCACGATTCCTCTTGGTTTAGACCTTTCTCTTGTAAACCCTGCCGACTCAGAAGTGGGCTTCATCACCATCTATGATATTCCCGCAGGTTTGACGTTCTCACACGGTTCTATGGTCGATGGTCAGTATGTGGTGGATTTAGCGGATGTACCTAATTTGGCTATTACTGGAGGCTATGTTGGTGTTGATCCATTTGAACTTACCATCGAACCTTCTGCTGAGATAGGCAACAACCAAGCGGTAGGGTTACCTCAAACGGTATCGGTTGAGTTTGTTGCTGAAGGGAATTCTACGGTTACCGCGACAGATGATAACGACTTGCTGGTTGGCGGTACGGGCTCTGATAATTTTGTGTTCGCCTCTTCAGGCTTAGGGAGTACAGAAGCCCCAAGCTACGATGTAGTTCAAGATTTTGATGCGTCTCCAGACACTGATGCAATTGACCTCTCGGGCATTTTAGGAAGCCTAGGGCTTAATACTGGGTTAGGGGCAACACAATATCTAGATTTAGAAGAATCTGGTGAAGGTGTGACCATTTCTATTAAACCTAATGGAGACGAAGACGTTCAACAAAACATCTTATTAGCCGATGTCACGTACGACGATCTGTATCAAGGCGACAGTAGCAGTGCATTAGAAGCACAAATTTTACAAAAAATGATAGAAGACAATAATTTAACGCTGTAAGTTAGAGGTACAGTCTATAAAAGGAAGTTTAGATTGGTAGAACAAAAAGACAGCTGGCTAGGTTGTGTTGAATGGTTATGTAAGCATTTTAATGTTCGTAGCCATCCTTCCAAAATAGTGTCTGGCCTACCTTTAAATGAAGGAAGGCTCAATGAATCCCTTTTCCCAAGAGCCATTGAGAAATCGGGGTTAACGCTGAGCCATGTAAAAAAAGAATTACTGACTCAATGTCCGTTCCCCGTTGTTGCTGTTAATTCCGCGACAGGAAATCCTGTTGTCGTCACGCAAGACGCCGGTGACCACTTTCAAGTATTGGATTGCGAAAGCAACTCAAGCCAAGAAACATCGTTAAAAGACTTGGTTGCTCAAGTCGAATCGTATGTGTGGCAAGTGGGTGCTCAAGCTCTTGATGATGCGCGTGTTCAATCCCATGAACGTAGCGAGAATAAATCCAACACCCGTTGGTTATGGCGTGTCGTCAAAGAAGTAAAACCTTGGTATCGAGACCTGTTTATCGCTTCATTCTTGATCAACTTGCTCGCGCTAGTCGTGCCTCTTTTTACCATGAATGTGTACGACCGCGTGGTGCCAAACCAAGCGTTTAACACGCTTTGGGTTCTGGCGGCAGGCGTTGGTATTGTCGTTATTTTTGATTGGGTATTGAGAAGCTCACGAAGCTCTGTGACTGACATGGCTGGGCGCTATATTGATAACAAGTTGTCTTCCCAATTGTTCTCAAAAGTCCTTGGTATGAAGTTGGAAAATCGACCTCAATCGGTAGGTGCATTTGCCAGACAGCTTCAAGATTTCGATAGCGTGAAAGACTTCTTCACCTCCATCTCTTTAGTCACGTTAGTCGACCTCCCATTTACCTTGCTGTTCCTGTTCCTCATCGGTTGGCTCGGTGGCGCGATGATGTTCATCCCAGTCGCAATTATGCTGGTATTGATTGTGCTGAGCATTGCGATGAAAGGTAAAGTCGAGAAAACATTCGATGAAACCGCACGTTTGTCGACACAAAGACAAGCACAGCTGTTTGATTGCTTAACAACTCTTCCAGATATCAAGCAAAACAACGCTGAAGGTATTACTCAGAAGCGATGGGAGCAGACTATTTCTTCGCTCTCTCAATGGCAGACTCAGTCTCGTCACTATTCCAATATCGTGACTCATTCCATTCAGTCGAGTCAGCAGATCGTTACCATCACTCTGATTATCTTCGGCGTGTATCAGATCTCTGAAGGCTTGCTGAGCATGGGTGGCTTGATAGCTGTGGTGATGTTGAGTGGACGTGCCGCGAGCTCGGTGAATCAACTTTCCCTTCTACTGCTGAGATTCCAACAAACTCGCTCGGCTGTTGAAGGGCTCAATCAGATCATGGACTTACCTCAAGAAGAGTCTAAGCACCAAGTGATTGATAAGGGTGATTTCGATGGTGGAGTAAGGCTGGATGAAGTCACGTTTACTTATCCAGAGACTCAAAGCTCCGCGCTAAAGGAAATCTCTTTGGAGATAAAACCGGGTGAGCGAGTTGGCCTTGTTGGCGCTGCTGGTGCAGGTAAAACCACGCTTTTATCGATTGTTGCTCGACAGTATTTGCCAACAACAGGACAAGCTTTCTATCAAGAGATTGATGGGCAGTTATGGCCAACCAGTGTCTTGCGCAGTGGCATGGGTTGGGTAGGGCAAACCACTAATTTGATCTTTGGCAGTGTTTACGACAACGTCACCTTGGGCGCAACCAATGTTGATGAAGAAAAGCTAAGACAAGCGCTGCAACAGTCGGGTCTCAACGGTTATATGGGACGTTTAAGCAATGGCTTAGAAACGCCAGTCGGTGAATGTGGCCGGTTACTTTCAGGAGGCCAACGACAAGCCGTTGCGATTGCAAGAGCGCTATACCGCTGTCCGAAATTATTGATCATGGATGAGCCAACCAGCGCTTTGGATAATCAAGCAGAGATACAGTTTTTCAACGCACTGCAAAGTATGCCGAGAGAAACCTCAATGCTGATCAGCTCGCACAAATCTTCCTTCTTGATGATGTGCGACCGCGTGGTTGTATTGGATAAAGGTCAGATCGTGGCTGAGGGTGAGCCAAAAGATATTCTCTCTCTACAGAAGAAAAGTGCACCCAAAGGAACCAGTCGCTTCAAAACGGTTTCAGTGGTTAAGGGAGGTCGTCATGAGTAATGATATTCAATGGACCAACAATCACTTGGCATTCCGTTCTCGCAAGCTGATTTGGTTAAGTGCGCTACTCATTATCTCGATTATTGGTTGGGCGACATGGGCAACTTTAGAAGAAGTCGTCATTGGTGAGGGCAAAGTTGTCCCTAGTCTTTCTGTGCAAACTATTCAAAGTTTAGAAGGCGGATTAGTCCAAGAGATCATGGTGCGACAAGGTCAATCTGTGGCGAAAGGACAACCACTGGCTAAGTTAGAAGACACGCGTTTTAAAGCGGCCTTTTTAGAGTCGGCTCAACAGGCCGATACTTTGCTTGCTCAACAGTTGAGATTGAAGGCTGAACTGTCGACCGTGGTTTTAAATAACGATGCGAAAGAGTGGTATGAGCGAGTGATGTTAGTCCCGCAAGATATTGTCATCGACGCATCAAGTCACCCTGCTTTGATGAATGCGAAAGCCAACTATCGAGAACGTCTGGGACAATTGAAATCTGAACTGGAAGAGGCGGCACTTCGCATTGAGCAACAAGATCAAGCGCGATTCGATACACTCAATAACATTCAGACTCTAGAAAGTAGCTTAGATATTGTTATTAGAGAGCGCAACATGCTGAAAGACGTGGTTGCCAGTGGTGCGGTTGCAGAAGTTGAACTGCTTAAGTTAAACCGCGATGTAGTAAAGCTAAAAGGTGATATTGCCAGTTCAAAAGTAGCCTCCCAGAAACAAAGAGCAGCCTATTCAGAATCGGTAGCCGATCACAGAAGCATAGCTTTAGATTTTCGCGCCAAAGTTCAAGGTCAGTTAAACGAAGTTGCCAGCAAAATAGCTCAGTTGAACGAAAGCCAACAGGCGATTGCCGACCAACTAAAACGGACTCAAATTTTAGCGCCTGTTGATGGCACGGTGAAAGAGATCTTTGTTCGTACTATTGGCGGTGTCGTTCGTCCCGGCGAGCCGATTATTGAGATCATTCCATCAAACAGTGATTTGATTGTTGAAGCTAGAATTTCACCTCAAGACATCGCGTTTGTTCATAACGGATTAGGCGCAACCGTCAAATTCTCTGCGTATGACTTTGTTATCTATGGCGGTCTCAAAGGTAAAGTGACTTATGTCAGCGCCGATGCGTTACAAACAGAAGACGGTAATGCTTACTACCGAGCCCACATTCAATTAGATGAAGATCAACAACACAACTCTGCGTTCAGTATTATCCCGGGGATGCAGGTTGCGGTGGATATATTAACGGGTGAAAAAACAGTATTGAGTTATTGGTTGAAGCCAATTTTACGAGCTAAGGAAAACTCACTTCGCGAGCGATGAAGTGTGTTAAAGCATAAATATAAAAGGAAGTGTAATGCATTCAAAATTCTTACTCTCTTCTTGCTTATTAGTGAGCGGGCTGTCTCAAGCAGCCTCATTAGAAGAGTCCGTGGCCTTTGCCATCGACTACAGTCCAGAGATATTGGCGCAGTACTCCCGATACCAATCGGTGGTTAGAGACGGGGACGCTGCGGGTGGTTTGTATATGCCACAAGTCAATTTGTACGCGGCGGCAGGTTATGAAGAGACTCGCTACAACAGTGGCAGCAAGCTTGATACCGATGATCGTGGCCTAACGAGAACTGAGATTGGCGTTAAAGTATCCCAGTTGTTATTCGATGGTTTTAAAACGACGTCGAATGTCGACCGACTAACGTTTGAAGCAGAAGCTGAACGTTTAACTCTGATTTCACGCGCTGAAAACGTATCGTTAGATGTGGTGAGAAACTACCTCGATATACTCAAGGCAGAGACGTTACTTGAACTGTCTAAGCGTAACGTAAAAGAACACCAAGAGATCTATCAAGATATCCAAGACAAGAAGAGTAAAGGTTTGAGCAGTAATTCGGATCTGGCTCAGATCTCTGCTCGTGTTGCGACAGCACAATCTTCATTAATCGCTGCTCAAAACAACCTATTTGATCTACAGACTCAATACCTGCGCTTAGTCGGTAAACCTGCTGTGAACTTGGTTTATCCACGTTTTGATTATGCTTTGTTACCAAGCTCAGCACAGGTTGCACTTGAACAAGCTGTTGAGAATCACCCTGAAATCCAAGCCTCTTTGCTTGATATTGATGCCGCTCGTAAAGAGATGCGCCGCGAGAAAGGGGATTACTACCCAGAGCTTAAGCTCGAGCTTCATGCCAACAAAAATGACAACGTGTCTAACCCACCGGGTGGTGTCGATGAAGATGCGCGTATCATGTTAACGATGGATTACGACTTGTTTAATGGCTTCTCTACCGACTCCAGAGTTGAATCATCTGCTTGGCGAGTTGAAGAAGCAAGAGCGATACGATTACGAACGGAGCGTGAGGTTAAAGAGGGCACTCAGCTCGCTTGGAACGCCTACAAAATGCTTGAGCAGCAAAAATCGCTACTTCAACAAAACGTAGATGCAGCAAAAATTGCAGAGCTTGGTTATATCCAACAATTCAATGTAGGAAGACGAAGCCTATTAGACGTACTTGATGCGAAAGTAGAAGTCTTCTTGGCTCGAAGAAACTTTATTAGCACTGAATACGATCAAACGTTGGCGGCATACCGAGTTTTGAACGCGATGGGCATGTTGACCTACGCGTTGAGAATTGAGCATCCAGAAGAGTGGCAAGGGGAGAACAAGTAATGAGATATTTTAAATTAGCGCTACTTAGTTCTATCTTGCTGATGGGGTGTGCAGAAACGCCCGATACGACGATGACTCGTCATCAGATTGATGATTTGGCAGATAATGATCGTGATGGTGTTATCAATCAGCGAGATCTGTGTGCCGATACACCTGAAGGTGTGACGGTAGACATTAAAGGCTGTGCCAACTGGAAAATTGTTGAAGACGTTGAAGTATTAAGCGTGGCATTTGATTTCGACAAATACGTTCTTAAACCAGAACACACCACCGTGTTAAACGAGTTGGTGCGTTTACTTGGGGAGCAACCTGATGCCTCAGTGACCTTAGTCGGTGATACGAGTTCAGAAGGTACTAATGTTTATAACAAAGCGTTGGCAAAGAAAAGAACAGGTGTGATTCGTGATGCACTGATTAATAGAGGTATTGATGGTCAGCGAATCTTCGAACAAGAATTTACTCAGATAACCAGCTTAACTCAGCACCTTCATAAGCGTAAGCGTAGAACCATTGCGGTGTTAAAAACAGAGAGCATGGAAGTAAACCCATCTTGGAATATTTTTACCTCAGAGATGCAGCTCGACAGCAATAGCGATGTTGAATCTAAGACATCGATTGACCCAGTAGGAGGCCAGTAATGAAACGTCTATCTAATAAATCGGGCTTACTGCTTGCGGCTGTACCTGCGTTTTTTTCTGTATCAACGTTAGCGAATGACGTGAGTGATATTGGTTTGGTCGCGATTGAGCCTAATATGCAAGGGCTCGTTGAAGATCTGCTTAAGAGCCAAGAGATCGATCTAGAGGTTTTACTGAGTGATAGCGTCCCTGAGCAGATGATCATGCAACGCTCACGTGTTGGTATTACTTCCAAAAAGTGGACTGACAAAGAGATGGCTAGGTTCGACATGCGCTACGGCTACAGACCGACCGAGCTGATGTTTACCGCCGATGTAATTGCGATTTTGGCGAATGAGAATAACCCAGCCACATCCATCAGCGTTGCTGAACTTATCGATGTGTTTGGGTGCTCTAGCGACCCTAAGCATCCGAAATGGACTCCAAGCAGCGACGTTCGTGATGGAGAAAGCCTAGACACACACATGTTGCCTTTCGCTATCGACCACAACTTGCAAGGCCATACCACCTTTTCAAATTGGGTCGAATGTGGAACTGACGGGGAATATGCGAATACTCAATTCTTAGCAGATCTGCCGGATCTGATTAATAAGATTGAGGACGAAGATGCCGCTATTGGTTACACCGTTTACTCGGATCAAATCTCTGATGTGAAATGGTTAAGCGTGGTCGACAACCTAGGTGTGAACTACGACTTGAACAAAGAAACGATTCTCTCAGGTCGTTACCCATTAGCAACGGTTTACTATATGTACCTGAATATTCCAGCGCATCGCAAAGACTTTACGGAACAGGAGAAGTTCTTTGTTGGGCTTACTCTGTCGGAAGAACATCAAGGTGTGTTGAACCAATACGGTTTCATCAGTTTGCCGCCAGAAGCTATCCAACGGAATAAAGTAAGACTATCGCTTGAAGAGCCTGCGATCGAAGGTGGTTATAAATGATTGGTGTAACATTCTGTAATTGGATTTGCGGAATGGAATTGTTAATTTCGTAATGGTTCTCAATGTGACGGATTACGTTATTCGGCGATAGAATTTATCTAACGGGCATATATGCCCGTTTTTTTCGCCTAAAGTTTGTGGCTTGAGCGGGTGTTTGTTGATTGGTCACGTATAATGAACGCTTCATACCGCGCGAAATAAACACAATTAATGAGAACTCTTCCTGTTTTAATCTTACCTTTGTTATTGGCTCTGAATACCTTTTCATTTTCTGTGCAAGCGAGTGAAAGTTGGTGGTTGCGAACGGTATTCAACAGCAGTTCAGCTCAACCTAGTTCTCAAAATTATGTTAACGATAATGACCTAATGGATTGTGGCGAGATCGAAGGTGCTCTTCTGTGCAGTGATTTGACGCGGTATTACGATCTGGATGTTTATGTTGAATTGGAGTTGGGCGACTCAAGCGTCGAGGTGGTTCGCTTAAACCTGCCATATTCGAACCTAAGTTACACAAAGCTTCAGGCATACCTTCGCCAAGATGGCTTTGCTCTCAGTTCTATTCGTATTGGGGAAGCTGAGTTTGATGTGGCCGCTCAACTCGAACAAGCGAAGCGTGAGGGAGTTGGTTACGACATGGTAGATAAACAACTCGTCAAATTCATCAATACTCCACATCATTCCTCTGAGCAAATGAGTTTATGGAATGTGCCTAGTTCTTCCTCATATTCTTCAGTTCCTTGGATTCAATTACATAGTGATGGTGACAACTTAACGGTTGAACTAAATCGTCTTTAATTGCTCAAATTTATAGATAGTTTCGTAATTCATTAGGGTAAACAAGCCTTTTGGGAGAACGGCTGACTGGCAGACAGCAAGCTATTATTGATTTAAGTGTTCGTTTTTCTGTCGCTCTCACATTTTTAGTAAGCGTTTACCTTTGCCATTTGTTATACGTTGAGCCCTCGGTAAAACGAGCTTACGATACGTTCAGTATTGATAAAGGAGACAACCCATGGTTGCAAGAGTAACGACAGCGCCACAAGGCCCAGAACTTTCTGAGTTGGTGCAAGGATACTGGCGTACAGCAGAGTGGGGCATGACCCCGCAACAACGCCTGACTTTCCTGAAGCAGCACATTGATCTTGGTATCACAACTGTTGATCACGCGGATATTTACGGTAACTACCAATGTGAAAAGTTGTTTGGTGAAGCATTGGCGCTTGAGCCAAGCCTTCGTGATGATATCCAAATCGTCACCAAGTGCGACATCAACTTGTGTGGTGACCACACTCCTGATCGCAAGATCAATCACTATGACACTAGCGCGCACCATATTTACCAATCAGTAAATAATTCTCTAGAGCGCTTGGGTGTAACCGAACTGGATGTATTACTGATTCACCGCCCAGATGTACTGATGAATGCAGATGAAGTAGCAGAAGCGTTCGCTGAACTACATAAGGTCGGTAAAGTTAAGCACTTCGGTGTCTCTAACTTTTCACCACGTCAGTTCGACTTACTGCAATCTCGACTAGGTAAGCCACTGGTGACTAACCAAGTTGAAATCAATCCATTGAACTTCGAAGTAGCCCACGATGGTACGCTAGATCAACTGCAGATGAACCGTATTCGTCCAATGGCATGGTCTTGTCTCGGTGGTGGTAGCATCTTCAGTGGCGATTCAGCACAAGCAATTCGCGTTCGTGATGAGCTAGAAGCGATTCGCCAAGAAGTGGGTGCGGACAGCATTGACCAAGTGATTTACGCTTGGGTTCGCCGTTTACCGTCTAACCCGATCGCGATTATTGGCTCAGGAAAGATTGAACGTGTGAAGACTGCCGTTGATGCACTGAAAATCGAACTGACTCGTGAGCAGTGGTATCGCGTATGGGTTGCGTCTAAAGGCCACGGTGTGCCATAGAGACCTTTGGGGTCTGGCATTTATCCTCAGACTTAGATGTTTCAACGTAAAAAACCAGCACCCCAGCTGGTTTTTTTGTATTCGCCTAACATGTTGCTCCAAAACTGTGATTAAGGTGGAATAATTTTCAAAAACACTCATAATGCACTCTGTTTTTCACCAGTTGGATATTTCCATTGAGCACTTCAAAATTCTCTTCAATCGCCCTTAAGCCAGAGCTTCTAAATACGTTAGATTCTCTTGGTTATACTGAAATGACGCCTATTCAAGCGTTAAGTCTTCCTATTATTCTGGATGGCAAGGATGTTATCGGTCAGGGTAAAACGGGTTCAGGTAAAACAGCTGCCTTTGGTTTAGGCGTGCTGCAAAACCTACGCGTTAAGCGTTTTCGTGTTCAATCTTTAGTGTTATGTCCGACTCGTGAGCTTGCAGACCAAGTAGCAAAAGAGATCCGTACTCTTGCTCGTGGCATTCACAATATTAAAGTGCTGACACTATGTGGCGGTATGCCAATGGGGCCACAAATTGGTTCATTAGAGCATGGCGCACACATTCTTGTGGGCACTCCTGGTCGTATCCTGGACCACCTAGAGAGAGAGCGTATTGACCTGTCTGAGTTGAACACACTTGTGTTAGATGAAGCCGATCGCATGCTGGAAATGGGTTTCCAAGATGCACTAGATGCTGTTATTGAAGCAGCACCAAAAGATCGTCAAACGTTATTGTTCAGTGCAACTTTCCCTAAACAGATTAAATCTGTTGCAGACCGCATCATGAATAACCCTGAAATGGTGAAGGTTGAATCAACGCACGATCACTCAAGCATCCAACAACACTTTTATAAGGTTGAAGGTACTGAAGCTCGTGATGACGCACTAGAGCTAATGCTTCTTCATCATCAACCAGAGTCAGCGGTTGTGTTCTGTAATACTAAGAAAGAAGTACAGAACGTAAATGATGAGCTAAGCCACCGTGGTTTCAGTGTTATCGAGCTTCATGGCGACATGGAACAGCGTGAACGTGACCAAGCTTTGGTTCAGTTCTCAAACAAAACCATCTCTATCTTGGTTGCAACAGATGTTGCTGCTCGTGGTCTTGATGTTGATAACCTAGATGCTGTGTTCAACTTTGAGTTGTCTCGCGATCCTGAAGTACACGTGCACCGCATCGGTCGTACTGGTCGTGCAGGAAGCAAAGGTGTCGCAATTAGCTTCTTTAGCGAAAAAGAGATGCACCGTGTTGCTCAAATTGATGAGTACATGGATATGCCAATCGAACCGTCACAGTTGCCAGCTAAGCCAATCGCTAAGCCATATTACTCTAATATGGTAACTATCCAGATTGATGGTGGTAAGAAAGCGAAACTTCGCGCAGGTGATATCCTTGGTGCGTTGACAGGCCAAGGCGGTATTGATGGTAAATCAGTAGGTAAGATCAACTTGTTCGCGATGCGCGCTTACGTTGCTGTAGAAAGATCAATGGCTAAGAAAGCATTAGGTAAAATCGAATCAGGTAAAATGAAGGGTCGTCAATTCCGCGCCCGAATTCTGAAGTAGTTCAAGATTGTAGCCCTTTATTGTAAGTGTCTTGTTAATGACATCGCAGTAAAGGGCTCTCCACAATTTTTAACCTAGGCTTTCTTGCCAAGGTTCGCCTACCAGGGATATCCAGAAAATAATTATTCGTCAGGTCTGAGCGAATAAATATCGTTGATATGTTTCCCTTCACTAAGATACCAAGTCATCGCTTCCTGTCGATTACTCGCGTTTATCGTAATTGTGGTTAGTTTTCCATCGTCAAAATAGCAAAGCTCGTACTCTAACTCGCTTGTATAATGAGGAGTAGCGGCCATAGCTTACCTCCCAAATATTAATCATTTGAAAATAAAGAAACCATTCGTTTATAGGGTTCGTTTACATCAAATGAGCAATAAAAATCAAGTTACATCACTGCCATTAATTATTTTTAGTTTAATCATTTGCCGAAATAGCTAGATTAGCAAGTCTGAGTCTCAATTTATCTCAAAGTTTTTACGACCACTGCTTATTAAGACTACTTTTATAATAGCTAGAATTAGCGTTATAAGAATTAGAGCTAGCCTTAAAAGGGTGAGTTAATGGATTTGTGGCTTTGATGAATACCGTGGGAGGGTTAAATGAGAAAGTGTCGATGGTTAGTTTTATTAGTCTGTTTTGTTTTCGCTGGGTGCGGGACTAAATTTGCCTACAACAATATAAGCTGGTTTGCGGTTAGCTATATTGAAGACTTTGTTTCTCTATCCAACAGTCAAGAATCAGAGCTCGAAGATCGCCTCGACTTATTACAGCAATGGCACAAAGAAACTCAATTGCCGCTGTATATTTCGCAATTAGAAGCGATTCAAAACCTAGATCGTTCTGATATGAACTCTACTTTTATCATTGACCAAAGTGAACAAACTAAAAATCATATTCGCTCAATCGTTAATAAGTTCGCTCCCGATATTTACGCGTTAAGTATGCAGCTTACCCCTGAGCAAGATAACGAATTCTTAAAGAACTTTAGAGAGAAACAACAAGACTATTACCAAGAAAGTTTGTCATTGAATGACGAAGACTCTAGAGAGCGATACCGAAATCGATTAGAAGACAGGCTAGAACGATGGTTAGGGTCGGTATCGAAAGAACAAAAAAATATTATTATGGCTTGGTCACAAGAGTGGATAAATACCAACGACAACTGGCGGCAATATCAAAATAATACCTATCAAGATTTATCGATACTTGTTGAAAAGAAGACCGATCTGCATATTGCTCAGCCGATTATTATGAAGCTTCTGCTTAACCATGAAGCTTATTATCCTGATGATCTTGAGGCTACACTTGCCAAGAACATGGAGACATCCGCTAAGTTTTTGGTCGATATCGCGGCAGTGAGTAGTGATAAGCAATGGTCTTATCTCATGAATGAGTTAGAGAGCCTCAAGTCAACGTTGATTACATTGCAAGAGTAGTGCGCCTCTAAGCAAAATCTGTATATTGTAAGGCTGATCTCACGAAACGAATCAGCCTTTATTTCATTCTAGGGTTTGTGTTTGAGCGTTTAATTTCGATTACTCATTAGCAGCTTTGGAATAGATCCTTTAGCGGTCTTAGATATTTTCTGCATCAATTGAAAGCTCGGCTGTTGAATGCCGTGGTCACTTTGCAGTTTATCAATCATCAATAACCATAAGCGTGCTGTCATTTCTGAATCGGCTAACGCTCTGTGAAAAGTACCATCGTTGTCGATATTTTTGAAACGTACAAGGTCACCCAGTTTATGAGTGGGTGCGTCTTGAATCAGGCGGCGAGCAATCAACATTGAGCAAGCGAACTTGCCTGTGTAGTCTCGGCCAATAAAGTCTAATTCCGCATCTAGAAAGCGTTTATCAAACGACGCATTGTGAGCAACCAGTTGGCTGTCTTGGATAAAGTCGGCAAACTCATCCATGACTTCTGTGCAGCTTGCTGCGGTGCTTAGCATACGGTTACTGATTCCGGTATAGCTTTCGATAAATCCACTCACGCGAAATCCGGGGTTCATGAGCTGCTGGAAGGTGTCGACGACTTCGCCGTTAACCAATTTAACCGCACCGATTTCAATCGCTCGGTCACCCATGTTTGGTGATAAGCCTGTGGTTTCGAAATCGAGAACGATAACGGAGTCTGCGGAGTTTGGAGCCATCGTGTTTCCTAATACTATTTATTTAGTTGTATCGCTTTATATGGAGCGCTTGGTGTTGCTATGGGGCAAATCTATTGCGTGTTGCTGCTAATAGTGAGCTCAGTGTAACCCGTCGAATCATCATGCTCTCTGTTGAAGGTCAAAGTGTTGTAGCGGTGAACAATCAATTCAGCGGTGGTCGCGATAATCGTCCCTTCAAGCAAGTGCCCGCCAATTACATTGCCATTTTCATCAGCAACGGATATATGAACATGTTGGTGGCTCGGGGTTAGCGTTGCCATCACAGATACGATTTCGAACGGAGCTTTTATGAGCTTAGTGTTGTTCGCGTTAGCTAAACGAATATTGAGCTGTGAAACACACCCGACACAAGACGCAATAGAGCCTGCCGAGATATTGTGCGTTGTCACTAGTTTTTGGATCTCAAGCTTTAGATCTTGGCCTCTAGTTAATCTCGTTACGATAGGGGTGATCATCTAGTTACCTGCCTTGTATTCGTGTTTCAAAGAACAAAACGAAGCCGTATTGGGCTTCGTTTCATTTATATTTTGATTAACGCGACTCTCGCATTGTCTAAATTTGAAATTACTCAGGTTGCTGCAGGTCTCTTTTCTTTTTAGGCACGAAGTTCAATACAGAGATTGGCACTTCTTTACGTGGTTCGAAACCTTCAACTACACGTCGTTCAATCAAGTGACCAAGACGTTTTTCAATAATACATAGGTTCTTGAAGTTGTCTTTCGATAGGAAAGAGATCGCTTCACCAGACGCGTCCGCACGGCCTGTACGACCAATACGGTGAACATAATCGTCCGCAGGGAATGGGATGTCGTAGTTAACTACGCGGCTTAGGTTATCGATATCGATACCACGCGCAGCAACACCAGTCGCAACCAAGTATTTTAGGTTACCTTTCTTGAAATCAGCTAAGATTTTTTCACGAATCGCTTGGCTACGTCCACTGTGGAAAGCCTCTGCTTGGATACCACGTTTTTCCAGTTGAGCAACTAACTTCGCCGCGCCGTGTTTGGTTTCAATAAAGATAAGCGCTTGGTCCCAATCACCGTCAGTAATCATATGGCTCAATAGTGCCGACTTACGATCTTTATCTACTGTCACCAACCACTGTTCGATGTTCGCTTTAGAAGCGTCAGTTTTGGCAATAGAAATCTCTTCTGCCTCATTGATTGCGCTTTTCGCTAGGGCACGGACAGGCGTTGATAGCGTCGCTGAGAACAATAGGTTTTGGATGTTTTGTGGTAAACGCGCGATGATCTTGTTGATGTCTTCAATAAAACCCATGTCTAGCATGCGGTCAGCTTCATCAAGAACCAGAACTTCAACTTCATCAAAGTGAACTGCACGTTGTCCGTACATGTCGATCAAACGGCCTGGTGTTGCCACAAGAATATCTACGCCTTCAATAAGACGATCTTTCTGGTGTTGGTAAGACACGCCACCGTACATCGCTAATGATGTAAGGTTTAGGAATTTCGCGTACTTAGTAATGTTCTGTTCAACTTGAACCGCAAGCTCACGCGTAGGTGTAAGAATAACGGCGCGAATGCGTTTTTTACGCTGTGTTTCACCTTTACTTAGCATTTCTAAGATAGGGAGAACAAAGCTCGCAGTTTTACCTGTACCTGTTTGTGCAGCAGCAATAAGGTTCTTACCAGAAAGTACAATCGGAATTGCTTTTTCTTGAATAGAGGTTGGCTTTTCATAGCCTTGTTTTGCAACGGCTTTAACAATAGGTGAGCTTAATCCAAGCTTGGAAAATGGCATAAGTTTCTCGGTATGATTTGGCTAAATAGCGATGGAAAGGTTTAACAATCTTATACAAGGATAAGATTAATGGCGGCATTCTACCATGTTGCTTGTGTACCGCTAGTAACATAGACACTTTAGTTGGATAATACTGACTCAATAAGACGACGATAAGACAGGGATGTATGGAAATTACGCCGAATGAACGCGATGCAGTATATAAAACGATTTTTTCTCGCCGAGATGTTCGTGGTCAGTTTCTTCCTGATGAGATCCCTGAAGACGTTCTGATGCGAGTGTTAACCGCAGCGCACCATGCTCCCAGTGTCGGTTTTATGCAACCTTGGGACTTTGTCGTCGTTCGTGATATCGAAACCAAGCAACAGATCAAAGCAGGCTTCAATCAGGCTCATGCCGAATCTGCAGAAATGTTCACCGATGAAAAGCAGGCGATGTATAAGCGTCTAAAGCTTGAAGGCATCGTTGAATCACCTATCGGTATCTGCGTGACTTGCGACCGCAATCGAACCGGAAAGGTTGTTCTAGGCCGAACCATCAAGCAAGAGATGGATTTGTATAGCACCGTGTGTGCAGTTCAAAATCTGTGGCTCGCAGCAAGAGCTGAAAACCTAGGACTAGGCTGGGTGAGTATTCTTCACGACTCAACATTGCGAGACGCATTAAATATCCCGGAAGACATCGATATCGTGGCGTACTTATGTATCGGCTACGTTGAACACTTCAAAGATAAACCCGAACTTGAAACCATGGGCTGGTTACCAAGAAGAGACGTCAATTCTGCGATTCATGAAGGGAAGTGGAACTCAGGCCAAATCAAGTCAAACGAAGAGTAATGGTATCTACTCACATCAATCTCAGCGGTTAGTATCAAGATCTAAAAAAGGGCTCATTGAGCCCTTTTTGATATTTGCTAGTTGTTATCTAATTTAGATATACAGACCAATTTAGATAAGCAAATTGAGAGCTTAAGCGATCTCAATCTTCTCAGCTTGGTTCTGTTCTACCATAGACAGTGCTAGTGCTTCTGCAGCCTTAATACCATCGATACCAGCAGACAGGATACCGCCTGCGTAGCCTGCACCTTCACCTGCAGGGAAGAAGCCCTTTAAGTTGATGCTTTGATAGTCTTTGCCACGCTTGATGCAGACAGGAGACGACGTACGAGTCTCGACACCTGTTAGTAGGCCGTCTGGTGTAGAGAAGCCTTTGATCTTCTTCTCGAACGCAGGGATTGCTTCGCGAATCGCTTCGATAGCAAAATCAGGTAGCGTTTTTGAAATATCCGTTAGGTGGATACCTGGTGTGAATGATGGTTTTACTTCACCGATTTCGCTTGGATCACGGCCTTTTAGGAAGTCACCGATTTTCTGTGCTGGGGCGTCGTAGTTTTCACCACCAAGTACATAAGCCCCTTTTTCTAGCTCACGTTGTAAACGGATACCAGCCAATGCATCACCTGGGTAATCACGTTCAGGGTCGATACCCACCACGATGGCGCTGTTTGCGTTACGCTCAGCGCGAGAGTATTGGCTCATGCCATTCGTTACCACGTGGCCTTCTTCAGACGTTGCAGCAACTACAGTGCCACCCGGGCACATACAGAAGCTGTATACAGTTCGGCCATTTTTACAATGGTGAACCAATTTATAGTCCGCAGCACCTAGGATTGGGTTGCCCGCATTCTTGCCGAAGCGAGCTTCGTCAATCATTGCTTGTTTGTGTTCAATACGGAAACCAACAGAGAAAGGCTTCGCTTCCATGTAAACGCCACGTTCGTGCAGCATTTCAAACGTATCACGAGCACTGTGGCCAACAGCCAGTACTACGTGACGAGATTTAATCTCTTCACCGTTAGAAAGCGTCAAGCCAGTGATTTGACCATCTTCCATATGAACGTCGTCTACGCGCGTACTGAAACGGATTTCACCGCCTAGTTCAATGATAGAAGCACGCATTTTTTCGATCATAGTAACCAGTTTGAAGGTACCGATGTGCGGCTTACTTACGTATAGAATCTCTTCTGGTGCGCCAGCTGCAACGAATTCTTCGATTACTTTACGGCCGTAGTGCTTTGGATCCTTTACTTGGCTGTAAAGCTTACCGTCAGAGAAGGTACCAGCACCGCCTTCACCAAATTGTACGTTTGATTCAGTGTTCAGTGTACGCTTACGCCAGAAACCAAAGGTATCTTTAGTACGTTCACGAACTTCTTTACCGCGCTCAACGATGATCGGGTTGAAGCCCATTTGAGCAAGCACTAGGCCAGCGAACAAACCACAGGGGCCAAAGCCGATAACGACAGGGCGCTCGGTTTGGTTCTCAACCGCTTTCGCCACAAATTTGTACTCCATGTCAGGAGTCACTTTTACGTGTGGGTCGCTGATGAATGGCTCTAGCAGCTTAGCTTCGTTTTCAACGAGAACGTCAAGCGTGTAGATAAGTAAGATTTTTGATTTCTTACGAGCATCGTAGCCACGTTTAAAGATATTAAAAGAAAGTACCTGATCAGCGTTAATGCCAAGCTTCGCTTCAATCGCGTCTTGAATGGCTGACTCTTCATGGTCTAGTGGGAGTTTAATTTCGGTTAAACGTATCATTTTGATGTCTCGTTTTTATAGGTGTCTTAGCTCGATCGTATTCTTAATACAGAGTTTGATGAAAACGCTGATGTTGAAAGAAGCGATAAGCTCACAATGGCGCGCATTTTACGAGAAATTGATTTATCTGTCATACTAATTTGGAAACATGGGGCAAATAGACTCGATATTAGAGCCTTATGATGTTGAATTTTGCTTTGGGATGAGTATTATCCCCCATTCTTCAATTTTGACTAACTTATAGAGCAGAGCATCATGGCATTTGTCGTAGGCGATAATTGTATCCAATGTAAATACACAGACTGTGTGGCGGTATGCCCCGCAGATGCGTTCCATGAAGGCCCGAATTTCATGGTAATCAACCCAATCGAATGCATTGATTGTGGGTTGTGTGTACCTGAATGTGACGCTCAAGCGATCTTCCAAGAAGATGATCTTCCAGAAGACCAAAAGATTTTTATTGAAGTGAATGCCGAGCTTGCAGAAATCTGGCCTGTACAAACAGAAGTAAAAGCACCGATGGATGACGCTGAAAAGTGGAATGGTGTGTCTGATAAGTTGGCAATGCTAGAAAAGTAACGATTAAAACGAACTCAAATAAAAAGGCGTACTGATTTAATCAATACGCCTTTTTTAATGTCTGAACACTGTCGACTGGCTCGTTAGCTTATGAGATCTAGCTATGCTGACGACGCATGTTGTCGAGAATGATGCCTGTCGCCATTGCCACGTTCAAAGATTCTGCGCCACCGAATGCTGGAATCGTAATCTTATCAGTTACGTATTTAGCCGCATGTTCACGAATGCCGTGAGACTCACTGCCCATCAATAAAATACCGTTGGCAGTAAATTCCGTCTGATGAACGCTTACGCCTTCTAAAAACGCGCCGTAAACAGGCAGGTTCGCTTGCTCTAAGTATTCAGGTAAGTCTGTTTGGCTTACGTGTACTCGGCCAAAGCTACCCATGGTTGCACTGATCGTTTTAGGGTTGTATGGGTCTGCACAATCGTTGCTCGCAACGATATGCTTAATGCCATACCAGTCTGCTACACGAATAATCGTACCTAGGTTGCCCGGGTCTGAAACGCCATCCAGTGCAATCATCAGCCCAGTTGCTTCTGGCAGTTCAAATGTTGGGATCTCAACGACAGCAATCGCCGCATTGTTACTCACCAAAGTACTCGCTTTGGTTAGGTCATCCAGCGAGGCTTCAACACAATCAAACTCAAACAGTGAAGCGTGATTTTCAGATAAGAAATCAGCGGTAGCAAAGACGTTCTTCACGACTAAGTCACTATTGAACAGCTCAAGAACGTTCTTTTCACCTTGAACTAGAAACAAGCCGTGGGCTTTACGTTGTTTCTTTTGGCCCAAAGCACGAAGGAGTTTTAATTGGTTTTTTGAAATCATGTTTTTATCCTAGATATAAGCCCGCGCATTATAGAGCAAAGGTTGGAGAACCAAAAGCGTGATAGCTCAATGCGATCCACATAAAAAGCAAAAGCGACCCACTTAACAAAGAAAAGCGCACTAAATAGTGCGCTCTTGCGTGAATTACTGCCTAAGACTAGGCTAGCCCTATTATTTAATACGGAGCAGGGTAGCGCTTAAAGACGGTGTTGATATCGGTGAGAATCTCTTGTGATAGCGGCTTACTGAAAGCGACCACGTTCTCTTTCAGTTGTTCCATGGTCGTTGCTCCAATAATTGTAGAAGTCACGCCATCGACCTGATTACACCATGCCAAAGCCAGTTGGCTCGGAGTAAATCCGTGAGCATTCGCTACTTCAACATATCCTTTTACGGCTTCATTGGCAGATTCTGTGTCGCGGAAAATACCTTTACGTTGCATGTAAGTCCAACGGCTGCCTTCTGGTCTTGCACCATCAATGTATTTGCCACTTAACATACCAGCAGCCAAAGGCGACCATGGTAGGTAAGCGACGTCTTCATGCACACAGTTTTCAATCAAATAAGGCCAATCTTTCGCGTGCAGCAGGCTAAATTCATTCTGAATAGAGACCATTCGCGGTAAATCATGCTTCTCACTGAGCTTAAGGTAAGTGTTAATGCCCCATGTTGTGTCATCTGATAGTCCTACATAGCGAATCTTACCTGCTTTAATACAGCTCGCCAGTGCTTGGAGGATCTCCAACATCTCCGCTTCATGCTGCTTTCGGTCAATGTCACTGAATCGAATATGATTGGGGAAATGTTTACCAAAGTGAGGTGTTGTACGATTTGGCCAGTGAAGCTGGTAAAGATCAATATAGTCAGTCTGTAGACGTTTTAGTGATGCATCAACAGCTGCTATCACTGCTTCACCGGTTATAGGGCCGCCATCTCGAACCCAAGGTAGCCCCGGGCCTGCAATTTTACTTGCGATGATTAATTCTTGGCGGCGTTGAGGGTTGCGTGATAACCAGTTGCCGATAATCGCTTCTGTTTTGCCGTAGGTATCAGGAGAAGGTGGCACAGCATACATCTCTGCGGTATCAACAAAATTAACACTTTGGCTCAGGGCGTATTCGATTTGTTGGTCGGCTTGTTGTTGAGTATTTTGCAGCCCCCAAGTCATGCTACCAAGACAGATTCGGGAAACGGGAATTTGACTACTTCCTAGTTTTGAATATTCCATTGAATTCGGGATTCCTGTGGTTAAGTTCTCTGGTACTCGCATTATAGTTTTTGAAAAGGGGCGAGTGAGGAATGAAAACGAATATGAATTATTAGCACAAAATGGCACGACAAGGTATGGCTGGGGGAAGTTTAATGAGTCATTTCTCAGCGTAGCGAGTGAGCTAGCTGCATAGTCGTGGAGCTATAGATATAAAGCAGCGGAGTTACAACACGTGAATGGGTTCGACGCCTGAATAGGGCGTTATAGAAATAGAGGATAAAGAGTCAAAGACAAAAGAGCTCTACATCAACGAGAAGTAGAGCTCTTTTATTAGGGGTTCTATAAATACTGTCTGAGTATTGATTAAGTTACGAGGTCGCGTTGGTGTCAAACCCACCTTGAGATTGCGCCTGTTTTAGAGCTTCCTGCCTTTGAACTTCTTTCTCAGTCAATACTGGTTGAAGCGTTTCCTCAAAGGCTTGAGGAGATAAAATGAAATATTTATTAATCGTCATAACTGTGTCTCCGTGTAACGTATGACAGATTCTGCATCAAGGATAAATAGTGATCATCATCCACTTTGTACTTTTTTTAGGCTGAGAGCGAAGGGCGTAGAATGTGTACAAAGTCATCGTTTATCATCCGTATGCAATATTGAACTGACGAAACCCTCTGATTTCAAGTATAGGAAGCTCGTCTAATTTCGCACAATAATGATGTAGAGCAATTACATAGATGGTCAGGGGCGTAAGATGAAAAACCTCGTTACTGACTCTGTGTTCGTATTTGTTTAACGATGCATCGCTTATCGACATAATAATTAGGTCAGTAAATCAATTACTTAATCCATGGTGAGATGAATTATGGAAAAGCTTGTAGAACGCTTCCTGAATTACGTTACTTTTGATACTAAATCCGATCCTTCTAATCAGCAGTGCCCAAGTTCACCGGGTCAAATAACATTTGCTGAAGCCTTAAAATCAGAATTGATCGCATTAGAGTTAACTGATGTCTCTTTAGACGAAAATGGTTATCTGATGGCGAAACTGCCGTCGAATGTCGATTACGATGTGCCTGCCATTGGCTTTGTCGCACATATGGATACCGCTCCTGATGCTTCAGGTGCGAACGTAAAACCTCAAGTGATTAAAGATTACCAAGGTGGCACGATTGAATTAGGTGCAAGCGGCGAATGCCTGAATCCAAGCCAATACCCAGATCTTGATAGCCTGCATGGTCATGACCTCATCACTACCGATGGCACGACACTGCTTGGGGCAGATAATAAGGCGGGTATCGCTGAAATCATCAGTGCGATTGCTTACCTTAAAGCGAATCCAGACATCAAACACGGCGATATTTGTATTGGCTTCACGCCAGACGAAGAGATCGGCCGTGGTGCGAACCTGTTTGACGTTGAAAAATTTGGCGCCGAGTGGGCATACACCATAGATGGTGGTCCAGTAGGGGAGTTGGAATTTGAGAACTTTAATGCCACGAGTGCTGATGTTATCTGTCATGGTGTAAACGTTCACCCAGGTACCGCAAAAGGTAAGATGGTGAACTCGATGAACATCGCTGCTCAATTCCAATTGATGATGCCAACGCAAGAAACACCAGAATGTACCGAAGGTTATGAAGGTTTCTATCATTTGAAATCAGCAGAAATGGGTGTGGCTCGTTCCGAACTAGGTTACATCATTCGTGATTTTGAGCGTGAGGGCGTAGAAGCACGCAAGACTTTCATGCAGCAAAAAGTGGATGAGTTGAACGAACGTCTAGAAAAAGGACGTGTTGAATTGGTGCTAACAGACAGCTATTTCAATATGAAAGAGATGGTGGAACCACATCAACATATTATCGAGCTAGCGAAGCAAGCAATGATTGAATGCGATGTTGAGCCAATGATCAAGCCTATCCGTGGTGGTACTGATGGAGCGCGTTTGTCATTCATGGGACTGCCATGTCCGAATATCTTCACTGGTGGCTATAACTTCCACGGTATTCATGAGTTCATTACGATTCAAGGGATGGAACAAGCAGCAAAAGTGATTGTTGCGCTTTCCCAACGTACGGCTACGCACTACCAAGAATAGCCATTTTAAAACGCGATATCTCTTTGTATTTTTGAGAGTATTCAATAATACTCTCCTTAAGCATAAGGGAGTACGCGATGAAAAAGTTAGTTTTACTTTGCACCCACTTAGCCGTGGGTGCTTTTGGTTTTGGGCTTGGTGTTTATGCTCTGCCTATCTTGATAGAGCCAGATTCACCTTCAATAAATTCTGTTGAAGTGATCAGCCAGCAGGCGATTTATACCGGTGAGTTTAGCAAAGACCGACAAGACAGTGACTTTTTGCATTGGGGAGAAGGGAAAGTATCAGTCACTGAAAGTACGATCGCTTTTGAAGGTGAACTGGCACCGGGACCGGATTATAAAGTTTACCTATCACCTAAGTTCATTGAAACCGAACAGGCCTTCAATGATAGTAAAAGCGATTTACTGAGAGTCGGAGATGTAAAAACATTCGACCGATTTATGGTTGAGCTGCCTGAAGGTACTGATCTTAATCGATTTAATACGGTTGTGATTTGGTGTGAAACTTTTGGCCAATTTATTACTTCTGCCAAAATAAAATGATAGCCTTAGCTAAGCTGATTTAGGCACGCAAAAAAGCGCTCTATTTTTGAGCGCTTTTTTATAATGCTTTCTCAGCCAGTTCTTCAAATGCTAATTGTTGTAAAGCTCGTTGCTGTAAAGTTCGTCGTTATAAAGATTAATTGTTGTAATACAAAGGAATACGTAATGGAAAAGTTGTGGCAAGTGATCGATTTCTTACTCGCTAATAAGTTTATTTTTAGTGTGCTGATCATCTGCATTATATTAATAATCCGACGAATCACTTTGTCTCGAATCCGTGGTGATGTCGCTTTTCTCAGTGAAGATCAACGTAACTGGATGTCACGCACCAAGAACGGTACTTTTGCCATTATTATGGTCACTTTATTTGTGCTGTGGAAATCTGAAATCAGCGAGTTTGCACTGTCTGTGACGGCAATTGCAGTTGCTATAGTCGTTGCATCGAAAGAGATCATTTTGTGTTTTACCGGTTCTATTCAACGTGCGAGTTCACGTTCATTTAGAATTGGTGACTGGATTGAAGTGGGTAAAATTAGTGGTGAGGTGATTGAGCACAACTTGATGGCGACTGTGATTCAGGAAATCGATCTCTATCACGGGCAATATCACTTTACTGGTAAGACTGCGACATTACCAAACAGTATGTTCTTCACTTATCCAGTGAAAAATCTTAACTTCATGAAGCGCTATGTTTATCACAACTTCTTTGTGACGGTAAAAGATTTCGTCAACCTATATCCAATGGTGCCGGGTCTTATCGAAAAAATTGAAGAGCATTGTGAAGAATTTATTGATGTTGCGCGCCGTTATAATGGGGTGATTGAAAAGCACGCTGGTGTTGACCTTCCAGGTTCTGAGCCTCACATCCATATCACAAGCAGTTCAACGGGTGAGCAAGAAGTACATTTTATGATTTTCTGCCCAACAGAAAAAGCGATTCACTTGGAACAAGACATTCGTAAGGATTTTATGGAAGCCTACGCTATAGAATTCCCGACCAACGCTTAATACCTTTAGGCGTTATGCGTGTTATGCTTACTAGATACTAGATACTAGATACTAGATACTAGATATAGAGAATAAAAAGAAAGCCGAGAGCGATAATATCACTCTCGGCTTTTTTGTATTTGAAATCGAGCTATATCCTAGAAGTTCATTTTCTTAGGTTAACCTACTGAAATTAGTCTAGATCGGTGAGTGGTAGCCAATCAACGGTTACTCCAGCCTGTTCAAACATATCTTGGCTTATCTTGATCTTATCTCCCCAACGAGAAAGGAAGTCTTCACTTTGCTCTGGGCAGTGTACAGCGGAGATACCAGTTTGAATGATCTTTGCTGCGCAATTTGGACAAGGGAAGTGAGTTACCCAAACTTCACAGCCATCTAAATCACGCTTGGCGAATAGAATTGCGTTCTCTTCAGCATGCAGTGTTTTGAGGTATTTCATTTCACGATCATCAGTATCAGCGCTATCAGATACACCATGAGGATAGCCATTAAAACCTACTGATACGATTCGGTTGTGCTTAGTGATTACGGCGCCGACTTGAGTTGAAGGATCTTTACTCCAAGAACCGACCAATTCCGCCATTTGATAGAAACGTTTAGCCCATTTTGAAATCATGAGAATTCCTTAACAATTAAATGTGAATGCTTATCTGTCCGACAATACATGATGTTAGACAATATCCATAGAGAACAAAAGCTGAGGGGTTGATTTACCTAGGAATTGTAACGCGTTTGTAATCACTTTATAAGCACTTAGTTTCAATTAACATATTGATACACTTTGGCTAGTTATAATTGATATTCCTCGGACAATGGTGACGGATGTGTTACGTAACTTTTATGCTGTTCAATTTCTCATAAGTGACGGTATAACCATGCGTAAAAAGTTAATCCTTACGGCTCTTGCAAGCTCTCTTTTTCTTGCTGGATGCGGGCAAGATGCCCAAAATGCCAAACAAGCGCCTTTACCTCTCGTAGCTGTACAGGATGTTAGTGTTATTTCTCACCAGCAAAGTAAGTCATACATCGGTCGTATTGAAGCCGTTGAAGACACTGCGATCACTGCGCAGGTTTCAGGTTATTTACAAAGCCGTCATTTCAAAGAAGGTCAAATGGTCGAAAAGGGTCAATTGCTTTACTCAATTGAGCCATCCTCATTTGAAGCTGAAGTTGCGAGTGCGAAAGCATCTGTTGCTCAAGCGAATGCCAACCTTAAAAAAGCCGAGCTTGATTTCAACCGTGGTAAGAACCTACTTCCAAAAGGCAGTATTTCTCAATCGGAATTTGACGCATTGACAGCTTCATTACTCGGTTCTCAAGCACAACTTGAAGCAAGCCATGCTCAGTTAAACGCCGCGAATGTTCAGCTTTCTCATACTAAAATCGTTGCGCCTTTCTCTGGAAGAATCAGTGACACTAAAGTAAGTAAAGGTGATCTAGTTTCACCGTCTTCAGGTGTACTGACTACATTGGTTAGCTTAGACCCAATCCATGCTTCGTTCAGTATTAGTGAGCGCGAACGCATTGAGTTAGGTATGGATCGTATTGAAGGTGATGGCAGCAGTGATTCTGCTCGTGTTGAAGTAGAGATCGTGTTGGAAAATGGTGAAGCATTCGAACACCTAGGCCAACTCGACTTTTTAGGCAACCGCATTAACTTAAATACTGGCACGATCGCGATGCGCGCCATTGCTGATAACCCAATGCAACAATTGTTACCAGGCCAACATGTTCGTATCGATCTTCGAGATAAACAATCTATTGATGTCGTGACGATTCCCCGTCGTGCGGTTCAAACCGATTTAGAGGGTGACTTTGTGATGGTGCTAGTAGAAGGCGACGCAACACCAATAGCTGAGCGCAGAAATATCGAGATGGGTCGACAGGTTGAAGGCGGCGTGATCGTTCACTCTGGATTAGAGAAGGGCGACGCGGTCATCACTCAAGGCTTACAGCGTGTGCGTAATGGTATGTCTGTTCGCATTCAACCTTCTGCTGCTGAACAAGCCGAGTAAGGGGCGTAATTATGTTAAGTCGTTTCTTTATTCAAAGGCCTAAGTTTGCCCTTGTAATATCCATAATATTAACGCTGGCAGGTGCGATCTCTCTCGCTATCTTACCAGTGGCTGAATATCCAAAAATTAGCCCTCCTTCTGTTAGCGTGTCGGCATACTACACAGGTGCAAGTGCTGAAGTTGTAGAACAAGCGATAGCTGACCCCATAGAGACATCGGTTAACGGTGTAGAAGATATGATCTACATGTCTTCTAAAAGTGCTAACGATGGTTCATACAATCTTAACGTAACTTTTGACGTTGGTACTGATGCTGATATGGCTCAAGTCAACGTTCAGAATCGAGTTGCTCAAATCGAATCGAAGCTACCACAAGAAGTAAGAATGGTGGGTGTGACGGTGAAGAAACGCTCGCCTGACCTTTTGATGGTATTGAACTTCTACTCGCCAAACGGTGAGTATGATGACCAGTTCTTGATCAACTACGTAAACTTAAACATTAAAGACCAATTGGCACGTGTGTCAGGCATTAGTGAAGTTAACGTTTTAGGCGGCGGCGAGTACTCGATGCGTGTTTGGTTAGATCCTGAAAAAATGGCTAACCTGAACTTAACGACATCAGATGTGTATGGCGCATTGGCTGAACAGAACGTTCAAGTGGCTGCTGGTCGTATTGGTGCTGCACCTTACAGTAACCCGCAAGAAGTACAGTTCAACTTGGTAACAAAAGGCCGACTAGAAACGGCTGATGAGTTTGAAAATGTTGTACTTCGAGCAAATCAAGACGGTTCAACGGTTTATCTAAAAGATATTGCACGTGTTGAACTGGGTAAAAAGTTCTACGATGGCAATGGTAAATACCGAGGACAAGACGCTTCAATCGTAACGCTGTCACTTCAGTCAGACGCAAACGCGTTGGAAAGTGGTAAAGCGGTCATGGCTATGCTCGACAATCTAAGCACTAACTTCCCTGAAGGTGTGGCTTACGAGGCGAGTTATGACACCACGGTATTCGTTGCTGAATCGATTAAAGGCGTAGTCAAAACACTCATCGAAGCTATCTTGCTGGTTATCGCGGTTACGTACTTGTTCTTGGGCAGTGCGCGTGCAACCTTGATTCCTGTGGTTGCGATTCCGGTATCTTTGATTGGTACCTTTGCGATCATGCAGATGACGGGTTTCACCATCAACACGGTGACGCTGTTTGGTTTGATATTGGCGATTGGTATCGTAGTAGATGATGCGATCTTGGTTATCGAGAACGTTGATACCACCATGGCCAAAGATCCAACGATCTCCCCACGTAAAGCAACATTAATCGCAATGAAAGAAGTAACTGGCCCGATCGTTACTTCAACTTTAGTTCTGTTAGCCGTTTTCATACCTGTAGCCATGTTACCCGGTATTACCGGCATCATGTACCGTCAGTTCGCTCTGACCATCTGTATTGCGGTTGTTATCTCTTCGATTAACGCATTAACGCTTTCTCCTGCGTTGTGTTCATTGGTTCTTAAACAGGGCGGTGGTAATACGTCGCGTTGGTATCAAGCGTTTAACCGCGGTCTAGAAAACGTTACTAACAAATATGGTCAAATCGCTGGCTTCCTTGTGAAGAAAGGCGTTTTGCTATTTACCTTCTTTGTAGTAGCACTGGCTGCCGTTACTTACTTTGCGAAGACGACGTCTACAGCGTTCGTACCTCAAGAAGATAAAGGTATTTTGCTGGTCAACGTACAACTACCGGATGCGGCATCGCTATCTCGTACAGAAGACGTGACAGGGCAACTGTTAGAGATGGTAGAGCAGGAACCGGGTGTTGATGGAGTGACATTGGTTAATGGCTACGCGTTCATGACTGGCGCTTCCGCGTCAAATGGTGCGTCGCTATTTATCAAGCTCCACGATTGGGATATGCGTAACGCGTTAGATGGTGAACATTCTGCCTCTGCGATTTCTCGTCGTATCAATGGCCGAGCGGCAACTGAACTGCCTCAAGCGATTGTGTTTGCGATGGGCCCACCTGCAGTACCTGGCATGGGTGCAGCATCAGGCTTTGAATTTGTTCTAGAAGATACGCTAGGTCGTAGCCGTACTGATCTTGCAATAGTAATGAATGATGTGATTGCTGAGGCGACTAAACAGCCTGAGATTTCACATACATTCAGTACATTCCGTGCGAACGTGCCTCACTACTATGTCGATATTGACCGTGAGAAGGCGCAACAATTAGGTATCCCACTATCGGAAATCTTCCAGACTTTACAAGGTAATCTGGGTTCGCTTTACGTGAACGATTTCACCATGTTTGGTAAGAACTTCCGTGTAACTATGCAAGCTGATAGTGAACACCGTAGCAGCATGGATGACTTACAACGATTCCACGTACGCTCTTCTAACGATGAAATGATTCCGCTAAGTACTTTGGTGACTTACGATCAAATCTTTGAACCTGATGTAGCATGGCGTTACAACATGTACCGCAGTGCGGTGATTCAAGGGCAACCTGCACCGGGCTATTCAAGTGGTGATGCGATTGCAGCAATGGAGCGTGTAGCCGCTGACGTCTTACCTCAGGGTTATCAGTACGAATGGACAGGCATGGCTTACCAAGAAGTACTGGCAGGCAACCAAGCTATCTTTGCGTTCGCACTGGCACTGATCTTCATCTACTTGTTTATGGTGGCTCAGTACGAGAGTTGGACAATACCTATAGCAATTATCTTAGTAGTACCGGTCGCAACCTTAGGTTCCTTCTTAGCTCTGAACTTAACTGGTACACCGCTGAACCTTTATGCACAAATTGGTTTGGTGCTCTTGATAGCCTTGGCCGCGAAGAACGCAATTTTGATTGTGGAGTTCGCGAAAGTTGAGCGTGAAGAGAAAAATACATCAATCGAAGATGCAGCTGTGAAGGGAGGTACGTTGCGTTTCCGTGCTGTGAACATGACGTCTTGGTCATTCATACTCGGTATCTTCCCGCTAATCTTCGCTGCGGGTGCAGGTCACGTGAGTCAGAACTCGTTGGGTATTTCCCTAATCGGCGGTCTGTTATGTGTGTTATTGGCTGGTACGTTCCTAATTCCAGGCTTCTATGCATTCATACAAAGTAAGCGAGAGAAGGCACACGGTGGTAATACCAAGTTAGTTCCGCTTGATGATGAATAGAGAATTTAATTCCCTGTAAACTTATTTTTCGTAAACTAGCCCCTCATAAAAACGAAGGCTTAGCATTGTGCTAAGCCTTTTTTTATTCACAAGTGGAATAAAAACGCTTTTTATATACTCAGATCTTTATTATGTGATGGAGCTAACACTCTAATTTGGGTTTTGTAATAAAATGATGTTTTATTATTAAGCTACTGTTTATTAATGAAATATCATGGTTCAGCGAACGAGTGTATGCTCGAAAACATTTGCACAATAGTGTGAAGTGTTTCAAAATTACGAAGTTATATTGAAATTTTATGTGCATTGAGGTTCTTATGAAAGTCATTGATTTATTTAAACACCGAGGCGATAGCGTGTCTTCGCAACACTCAGAGTTTATGCAATGGATGTCTCCAGCTCTTAGAGATTACTGGGGCGACTTTCTTGATCGTACGCAAAATAGCCATTTTTTCGCATGGGTTCGTGATCACCACAAACCAGCGGTAAATGAAGATGCACCTGAAATGCCAATAGAGCAGCCGACCGTGTTAAAGCAAGAAGCTCAACTTGTGTTTGATGAGCTCAATCAGCAGATCGGTGAGGTTATTCATACTGGTGACTGGATCAATGTAAGTCAAGAACGTATTAATCAGTTCGGCCTTGTTACTGAAGATATGCAGTGGATTCATACTGAGCCTTCTAAGGCAGAAACAGACTCTCCGTTCAAAACAACCATCGCACATGGTTTTTTAACGTTGTCTTTGCTTCCACGACTGACTGACAGTGTTGATCCTGATAAATCTCAATTCCCAACAGCTAAGATGGTTGTAAACATTGGTCTTAACCAAGTTCGTTTTCCATACCCTGTAAAGTCGGGCAGTAACGTCCGCGCTAAGAGCACGTTGACAAAAGTAACGCCAATTAAAAAAGGTTTAGAGATTGAACGCGAAATCCGCGTAGAAATCGAAGGGGTTCGTCGCCCTGGTGCTGTGATTGTTTCGGTAATCCAACTGCATTTCTAATCCTTTGCTGTAAGTGAAATGACTCTTAAACGAAGATTATAGATTCCAAAAAAAAGAGAGAGCTTAGTGCTCTCTCTTTTTGTTTGTGCGATATCTCGCATTTACTCTATCTAAGAGCCGTTACTTAATACGTGTATAACCGTACTCTTCGATAAGATCTTGCCCTTGCTTTGACTTTACGAACTTAATGAAATCTTTGCTCTCGTCAGAAACAGAGTCTGTTTTGTGTAGCAATAAGAATGGGCGAGCCAATTCATAGCTGTGGTTAGCAATGTTCTTTGATGTTGGTTCTACGCCTTCAAAGGTGATTGCCTTAATTGAACGGTCGATCGAACCAACTGAAATAAACCCAATGGCGTGTGGGTTATGGTTAACAATCGTTTTTACCATGCTGTTGCTGTTTACAACCAAGTTATTTGGATTGATATCAGACACCAGACGGTCGTTAATGATTTGAGTTAAACCAAGTAAGCTTTCGAAGCTGTAGCGTGAACCTGAAGAAGCTTCACGAGTTACCACTGCGATAGGTTGATCTGCACCACCCACTTCTTTCCAGTTCGTGATCTTACCTTTGTAGATATCGAACAGTTGTTCGCGGGTTACGTTAGTAACACCGTTTGAACGGTTTGTTACAACGGCTAGGCCGTCAAAGGCAATTGGAAATACCTTCAATTCTTCGTTTTGCTCACGATTTGTTAAGTAGCGTGAGCTCATACCGATATCAGATACACCTTTATTAACCATAGTAATACCGGCCGTAGAGCCAATACCCTGAACAGCAATATAGTTATCAGGGTGAGTCTTGTTGTACTCCTCTGCTAATACATCCATAACTCGCGATACAGAAGTGGAGCCCGAAATATTGGTTTCTTGAGCAAAAGCAGCTTGAGAAGACAGGGCTAAGGATAAAAGAGAGGCAAGCGCGACTCGTAACATAAACAACTCCTAGTTAATAACATTTGTCGCATATCATAGGTCGCTTATATGACACTTTTGTGAAATTCCATTCGTGTGCAAGATGCCAGCTAGGTTGGCTTATAAAAGTGAGTTCGGCATAGCTTAGTTTGGCTCAAATGAGTTGTCGCAGTCTGAACTAATGGACGGGATCAAGAGAAGGTTCGTTTATGAGAGCAGGGTGGGTATTTTGTTCGCGCTTGTTCGCTAAAATGTTTGTTGAATCCTAAGCTAAGTAGAGAAACTCACTACTTAGAAAGTTTCTATGAAGTCGCAAGGGGTGTTATGTCCGTCATTCATATAGAACTGAACCGTCTTTTAATTGGGGCTGAAAGGCTCTGTACTTCTCGCAATCGCAGTTTACCGGTAGAGCTAGGTAAATCCCTCTATGAAGCGTGTGAGGGTGGTGTGGTGTTTTCTCAGGCACATTATCTGCTCGACTCATCTCACAGTGATTATACAAACGATATAGCCTGCGTGATCTTTGATGAGTCGCTATCTTGTTGGTCGGTTATGGTGCCGCTTGAAGGTGATTCGGAAAGTGACTCAGTGAATTGGGGACCTTATCCTTACCTCGCTAAATCGAAGGATCTTGATGCCATTCTTTCTGAAATAGAAAAAGATCCTAAATCGTATTTCTGGTCGTGACCATTTTACTTAGGCGTTCACTGGTGGTTTGATACCAAAAATGAACGACCTTCGTAAATTCCAATCAACACATTTCAGATTTTTACTTTTATTTTTACCTGAACCTGCACTTACAAAGACTGTGCAACTAAAGAGCGGAAGTCTTTGGGTGTCTTGCCATGATAGGTTTTAAAGGCAGTACTGAAGTGGGCAGCACTTTTAAAACCGGATTCGTAAGCGATCTGAGTAATCGATTTGTTCGATGTTCTGAGCTGAGTAGCAGCATGGGCAATGCGCTTTATCTTTAATAGATTTGAAAATGACAGGTCTTCAGCCGACAAGCGACGTTTAAGCGTAGCAGGAGACATCCCCATATAACTGGCTAGCGTATCTAATGAAATATTATTTTCAATGTTCTGCTCAATGTAATGTATGACCTTCTGTGTCACATTTAAACTTGAAGCACGGACAATAATCGTCAGCAAAGCCGGGTATTGCTCTACCATCAACGACAACAAAGCTAAGCCTAACTGGGTGAGTGCGTAGTCATTCTGAGTTTGTGAATTAGCCAGTGTTAGGATGAGCTCCTTCATCTGATGTATCTCAGTGTCGGTTTTGTCGAACTTGATGTATTTATTTGGAATTCGAGTAGGCTCTAAATCACCAAATTGATTGATGAATTTCTGAAAAATAGCCAAATCAAAATCTAAACACGTTGAGCTAAATTCGCCATTTTCAGTATTAACAGTGACATCTTTAATCTGCCCTGAATTGTAAAGCGTGAAATCTCCCGCTTGTAATGAGGCTTCAGTGCCATTGGGTAACGTGAAAGAAATACTGCCTTTAGATACGATGAAGATACCGTTTTTCGAGGCGGGGTAACGTTCTCGTTTCCTAGGAATAAAATTTCTGAATTGAGTAACTGTAATCGATGACATAGTGCGCTTCTTTGACGTTGTAAATTGATTGCTTATTGAATGTTTTTTTAAGTATTGTTTAAGCATGAGACATTTACAAAAAAGGCGCTAATAATTAGCGCCTTTAGAAGTGAACCTTTGAAGCTTTTAACCTTGAAAGATCTAACCTTGCAAGCCTAACCTTTAAAGTTCTTAAGCTTCGGTTTCATTTGTCGTTTCAGGCTCGCTAGGCAAGTCCGCAAAAACTTGAGTAGGTTTGGCTACTAAGTTACGGTTTTCCTGATTAACTTCTGAGAGAACTACTTCTAAAACGTCTCCCAGTTTGTATACCATTTCTTTATCGATAGATACAGTACCCATATCACTGTTGCACTCTATTCTCTCCTTATTATTAATAATGAGAGAGCCAGGGATAAATGCAGCTGCACCATTATCCAGTAGGCGAACACGCATGCCTGCACGGTTAATGTCGAAGATCTCTGCTTGGAAGCGAGTTTCGTCTGCCGGAGCGTTCGCTAGCGTGCGGGCATATAACCAATCGCCAACATTACGCTCAGCCATACCGTGATGACGGCGGTGCAGAGCAAGTTCATCACCAATCGTTTCATCTGGCGTTTGAATTGGCGCTTTACCTAAGATGTGCGCTTTAAGCATACGGTGGTTAATCATATCGCCGTATTTACGAATTGGAGAAGTCCAAGTTGCGTAAATGTCTAAACCCATAGCGTAGTGTGGTGCAGGCTCATTGCTGATCTCGCTGTACGCTTGAAATTTACGAATGCGGTTGTCGTAGTAGCTGTTGTCTAAAGAGCCCAACCAACGGCGCAGAGTAGCAAAACCCTCTAGAGATACGATCTGCTCTTCTGTAAACGGTGTTTCTGCTTCTGGATTAACCAGTTCTAGAACGTCTGATAGTTTTTCAGCTTTGAATCCAGAGTGGCAGTTAAACACACCTTGATTGAAATTTTCTTTCAATACACGACCAGCACAGATGTTCGCGCTGATCATTGATTCTTCAACTAGCTTGTTCGCGCTGCGACGAGTATCTGCGTGGATAGCGACAACGTCGTTGTCTTCGCTTAGTTCAAAGCGGTAGTCAGGGCGATCTGGGAACACAACTGCGTTTGCAGAGCGCCATGCTGAACGTGCTTGTGCAAATTGGTGCAAATCAGAAACAATAGCAGCGATTTCTTCTGATGGCTGCCACTTCTCTGACGTCCCTGTTTCTAGCCAGTCTGATACGTTGTCGTAAGCAAGACGAGCGTGAGATTTGATGTTCGCAGCAAAGAAGTTAATGTCATCACCGATAACACCTTCTTTAGATACCGTCACTGTACAGCAAAGTGCAGGGCGAACTTCGTTCTCAATTAGTGAACATAAGTTGTCGGCAAGATCGCGAGGTAACATAGGAATGTTACGGCCAGGAAGGTAAATAGTGAAACCACGTTCGCGAGCTACTTTATCCATAGAGTCATCTGGAGAGATGTAAGCCGTAGGATCCGCAATAGCGATAGTCAGTTCGAAATCACCGTTCTCTTTCTTCTTCGCGTAAAGCGCATCGTCCATATCTTTTGTGCTTTCACCATCGATGGTTACAAAAGGTACGTGCGTCATATCTACGCGTTCAAGATCGGCATCGTCGTTGATCTGCCAGTTGTCGATGCCTTGAGGCTCACTGTTAGGTAGGTCGTTTTGTGCCAGTGTTACCCACCAAGGTGCGATCTTGTCATCAGCGTCGGTGATTTTTTCAGAGATTTGAGCCAAGAAACCGTTATCACCTTTTAATGGGTGCTGAACGATATGAGCGACAACCCAGTCGCCTTCTTTTAGCGTTTCAGGGTTTAAGCCTTTCTTAGCTTTTGCTTTTAGTTGCAGCTTTTTCAGTTGCGGGTGATCTGGAACAACGTTCAATCGACCTTTGAAAAGCTTAACTCGTGCGATGAAGCGAGTAAGACCTTGTTCAACCAATTCCTCTGGTTCGGCTACTTCGCGTTCTTTCTCTGTACGAATGATCGCAATGACTTTGTCACCGTGTACACATTTCTTCATGTACGGAGGCGGGATGAAGAAGCTTGTTTTGCTATCGACTTCGAGAAAACCAAACCCTTTTTCAGTGGCTTTGATCGTACCTTCCTTTTTAGGGAGGGTTTCTTGGATTTGCTGCTTTAGCTGAGCGAGTAGGGGATTATCTTGAAACATCTTACTTTTATCTAACGAGGACAATTGAGCATACTATAATCATTGCGAGGTCTGATTACTACTGAAAGCCGAAGTGGGCTTAAATTAATTGCCCACTTATTTAACTGTATCAATTTGATGGAATCGGCAAGCTGTGACGAGATATTCATCAAGTTTTGACGATATGATAACCAGTATTGATATAAAACCGAAAAATATGTGATGTATTTCAATTTTTTCTGGCTTTTTTTATGCATTTAGGGAATAATCCGCCTCCCTTAGACGTCCCTAATGGCTTGAAGTGTTTTATTACTGCTTCGTAACTCTGAATGGAATCAGTATCTGATTGGATCAGTATTGGAATTGATAGAGCTCCCGGGACCTTTTGTTTACTTATATATAGTGGGATCCCAATGTCCGAATCTGTAATTCAATTTAATGAATTAGCCCTTAACGATAACATTCTTTCAGCTCTTGATGGAATGGGTTTCGTTTCTCCGACTCCAATCCAAGCAGCAGCTATTCCTCTTCTTCTTGAAGGCCGTGACGCACTAGGTAAAGCACAGACTGGTACTGGTAAAACAGCAGCATTCTCTCTGCCTTTACTTAACAAAATCAACCTGAACCAACACAAACCACAAGCAATCATCATGGCTCCTACTCGTGAGCTAGCGATTCAAGTTGCTGCAGAAATCAAAAACTTAGGTCGTGACATCAACGGTCTTAAAGTTCTTGAAATCTACGGTGGTGCTTCAATTGTTGACCAAATGCGTGCTCTAAGCCGCGGTGCTCACATTGTTGTTGGTACTCCAGGTCGTGTTAAAGACTTACTAACTCGTGACCGTCTACACCTAGATGAAGCACACACATTTGTTCTTGATGAAGCAGATGAAATGCTAAAAATGGGTTTCGTAGATGACGTTACTTGGATCCTTGAGCAAGCTCCAGAATCTGCACAACGTGTACTTTTCTCTGCAACTATGCCTCCAATGGTTAAGACTATTGTTGACCGTTACCTACGTAACCCTGCACGAGTTGACGTTGCTGGTACTAACCACACGGTTGATAAAGTAGCGCAGAATTACTGGGTTGTTAAAGGCGTAGAAAAAGACGAAGCAATGTCTCGTCTTCTAGAAACTGAAGAAACTGACGCGTCAATCGTATTCGTACGTACTCGTCAAGACACTGAGCGTCTAGCTGATTGGCTATCTGCACGTGGCTTCAAAGCTGCTGCACTGCACGGTGATATTCCTCAGTCTCTACGTGAGCGCACTGTTGATCACATCAAACAAGGTGTTATCGATATCCTAGTTGCAACTGACGTTGTAGCTCGTGGTCTTGATGTTCCACGTATCACTCACGTATTTAACTACGACATCCCATTCGATGTTGAATCTTACATCCACCGTATTGGTCGTACAGGCCGTGCTGGACGTAAAGGTAAAGCGATCCTACTAGTTCGCACTAATCAAATTCGCATGCTTCGCACTATCGAGCGCGTAACTAAGTCTCAAATGGAAGAAATCCAACTTCCACAACGTGACGAAGTTGCTGCTGCACGTGTTGCTAAGCTTGGCGCTGAACTTGAAACAGAGAAAGAAAGCAAAGCTCTAGAAAACTTTGCAGGTCTTATCTCTACTCTTCAAGAGTCTCTAGAAGTAGACGCTGCTACACTAGCTGCAATGCTTCTTAAGCGTCAGCAAGGTAAGAGCCCACTATTCTACGTTGGCGAAGACCCAATGATCGCTGCTATCGAGCGCGATAAGAACCGTCGTAAAGATCGTCGCGAAGATCGTGACAATGGCCGTGACGGTGGTGGTCGTAACTTCAATACGCAAGATTGGGATACTTACCAACTACAAGTTGGCCGTGAGCAAGGTGTTCAGGTTAAAGATATCGTTGGCGCACTAGCAAACGAACTTGGCCTAACTAAAGGTTCTATCGGTGCTATCAAGCTAGACCAAGGTTCTACTTACGTTCAGCTTCCAAAAGCAATGAACTCTGAAACTACTGGTAAGCTAAGCAAACTTCGCATTCGTCAAAAAGAAGCTGGCGCTGTAGTTGTTGATTTCAACGACTTCCGTGAGCCTCGTCGTGGCGGCGGCGGTCGTGATGGCAACCGTGGCGGCGGTCGTGATGGCGGCGGCTACCGTGGTAACCGTGAAGGCGGTAATCGCGAAGGTGGTAACCGTGAAGGTGGCAATGGCGGTCGTGGTGGCTACCGTGGCAACCGTGATGGTAGCCCAGCTGGCGGTCGTGATGGTAACTCTGCTGGTGGTCGTGATGGCGAGCGTCGTTTTGACCGTAACCGTGGTGGTGATCACCGTGGTAACTTCCGTGGCGAACGTGGCCATGGTAACGGCAATGGCGCTAGCGCTGGCAACGGTGGTAACCGTGGTCGTCGTCCAGAACGCAGCGAAGGTTAATCAACCTTTAGCCTAGATATTCTAATCTAGACACAGAATTTAAAAGCCGAGCTTAATGCTCGGCTTTTTTGTGCCTGCTCGCTAACTTTTACCCGCATTGGTGTATCAAAGGGATCGATTCGAATCCGTATCGCTAATGGTCTTTTCGGCGAGATTAGTAAATACATCGTTAGCAGAGACATACACCGTTAACGTAACTGTATTGGCCTACGAGGCCATACTGAAATAACGTGCCACAACGACTGGTTACAATGAATAGAAACCCTCTAAGCTACAGTGTAGGACGCCTATTCGTAGAAAAGAGTTCTATCTGCACTTAAGTCGAATGCCTTATCACGTCGTTTATGAATATCTTCGTACTTTCTGCCTTTTTGATGTAAACGCTGGGAAAGGGAGAATAAATTGTCGGCATTTTTTATTGGGTGAGGGCAGAGTGCTATCGCTTTCTCTTCTGATTTCTTGCATTTTCTTGAGTCACTCTAATTAACTGAATCAAGCTAAAAATAATTTGAGCAGTCGTTTGCTTCGTCAGTTCATCAACTTTATTATTCAACTATTTTTTAATTTCGCTCTCGAAATAAATAAATAGATGACTAAGATCAACTTAATTGTGTTCATTTAGTGGTTTTTACAAAACAAAAGTTGAAAGATTCAAAAATTATTGAATAATGGGCTTAACTAAAATTGAAGTAAACACTTCATCCAATTCGTACTGAAACAGGATCCATATCCAATGTCTAATTCGTTTGTTCTGGTTATTAACTCGGGTAGTTCTTCCCTTAAATTTGCTGTCATCGATTCTGTTTCTGGTGACGCAGTATTAAGTGGCTTAGGGGAGTGTTTTGGTCTTGAGGATGCTCGCATGAGCTGGAAGTATCAAGGTCAGAAAACAGAAATTGCTATTCAAGGTGAGGGTAACCACCACAAAATTGCCATTGGCAAATTGGTAGGCCTGATGGAAGACTTAGGCTTCACTGCTGATATCGTGGCTATCGGTCACCGTATCGTTCACGGTGGTGAGAAGTTTACTCAAACCGTTCGTATTACTGAAGAAGTGACGAGTGAGATTGAAAGCCTATCTGACCTAGCTCCACTTCATAACCCTGCTGGTGCTATCGGTATCCGTGCTGCGATTGAAGCTTTCCCTTCTCTACCTCAGTTCGCTGTGTTTGATACTGCTTTCCACCAAACAATGCCACAACGAGCATTCACGGGTGCAATCGCAAAAGAGCTATACACAGACTTCGGTGTACGTCGTTATGGTTTCCACGGTACTAGCCACTACTTCGTTAGCCGTGAAGCTGCGAAGATGCTGAACAAGCCAGTTGAAGAATCTAGCTTCATCTCTGTGCACCTAGGCAACGGCGCTTCTGTATGTGCTATCAAAGATGGCAACAGTGTTGATACGTCAATGGGCTTCACACCGCTTTCTGGCCTAATGATGGGCACACGTTGTGGTGACTTAGATCCAGGCATCATTGAGTACCTACTTAAGAAAGGTTGGTCACAAGAGCAAGTATTCAACTCTTTAAACAAGGAGTCTGGCTTCCTCGGCGTGTCTGGTCTTACGAGCGATGCTCGTGGCATTTTAGAAGCAATGGAAGAGGGCCATGAAGGCGCTAAGCTTGCTTTTGAGGTGTTTACTTACCGAGTAGCTAAATACGTTGCTTCTTACCTAGCAACGCTAGACTCTCTAGACGGCATCATCTTTACTGGCGGTATCGGTGAGAACTCTCTACCAATTCGTCGTGAGATCCTAAGCAACCTTAAGATTCTTGGTTTTGTTGAAGATGTAGCGGGCAACGAAGCAGCTCGCTTTGGCGCTGAAGGCATCATCGCTAAATCAGAAATGCTTGATGCAGTAGCAATGGTTATTCCAACGAACGAAGAATTCGTAATTGCTCAACAGTCGGTAGAGCTCCTGTAATCTAAGCAACCGCTTGTGTAGAATATAGACGACAAAAAAGCGAGCCAAGTGGCTCGCTTTTTTGTGTTTGTATGTCCCGTCCTGAAATGTGTTTACACATTGAGGACGAGACAGTATTAACTCAATGGAGGCTAGGTTTAATTACAAAGGTACGAAGTCAGAAGGGTTATTTAACCTTATATCTCAGTAGCACTTCATTATCGAGAACGACATTTGTCGACCAGATAAAGCTTGCGCCTGCGCCACTGAATTTTTCGATAAAGTTCATGTACGCTTTTTTATTGTTTACGCCAATATCGTCTTCTGAGTATACCGATGCTTGAGGCCAAGATGTTGCATCGAACTCTTGGTTCATCCAGTTAGTTGGTGTTTCCCAATGAGCAGCGTAGGCATCTTGACCGTGGTCAGTTCCTTCCGTGGTGCAGTTTTCAGAAAGGCGTTTCCCGTCCACTTCACTTAAGCAAGTCAGGTCATAAATCGGTGACGTATAAAAGGTTTGTGCTTGCCAGTCTGGTCCTGTCACGGTTCCGTCACTAAAGCTCGCAATAAAGCCACCATCACCAGCGTGGTAAGCCTTTCCGCGGTTATCTTCGCTGCCAAGACCTAGGTTTTCTTCCCAATCAATCACTTTCACCGCAATCGTGTAAGGCTTCTTAACCTTAAATTTGACGATGTTTGAGTTAAACGGTGTGAAAGGAACTGTGTCGACCGCGATTAACTTGCCGTTGATATAAAGTTCGAAATAGTTATCGGCAAAAATATAGCCTGTTATTTCCTCACCGTCTGGATCCACAACCGCTACAGGCACAGAGTTTTGATCGACTTCGGCTAGGCTGCTTGGTGTGGTGTTTGAGCACTCTTCATAAAGATCAAAGGCTTTTGGCCCTGTCGCAAAGTTGTTCTTGGCTGGAACCGTCCAAACTTTTTCTTCCGAGTCCGTAATTTCCCCGACGCCCGCCACTCGGCTACGTCCGTTTGCACACTCAAAGAGATTCGATTCAACGGTGGTCGCTACACCTTGAGTAATACTCGCTGAGCCTTGGTAATCAATGATGTTGCTGACCGAGGGCGTATCTGATGATGGTGAGCAACCTGTAGCGAGCAAAGCAACCGATGAAAGGGTAAGGGCTTGATATTTTGTGATGATCATTGATTGGATATCCGAAGCGGGGTGATTTCAATAAGCGTGGCTCAAAATAAGCCAAGTGCAAGTAAGTTAATTGAAAACAAAGCTATTTCAAACAAATCCGAGCTAAGTTGCTAACTAGCTAAATAGCCAAGTTCCGATAGCTGGAGCGACGAAGCTAAGCAGGAACTAAAGTATTTGTGAGGTGCCACGCCTGTTATGTGATGAGGCATATATTACCTGTACGAATGTAAACAAACGTAAAGTTGGGTAAGCATGGGTAAAATAGCGCTTTGATCGGATGATCATATAAGCTTGCGAGGAGCTTGTAAAAATACTCAACACGAAGCGGTTTCAGGTTGTGATTGAGATAGTATTTTGCTACAAAACGCGCATAATCTCGCTATACAACATTTAAAGAAGAATTTACCTATGACTACTTTTCAATACTACTTTCACCAACTGCCTTGTTTCGACTGTAAAAAAACGACTGTAAGTACTGATCTTGGTTGGTTAACGCCTGCAATGAAAGATGATGCTATAGCACAAGTGACGGCGACTCTGGCACAAGGTGAGATTCCATCTGATCTCTCTGCAAACGTGGTTTGTACTAAAGATGAAGCTCGTGAGTACTTGTTACTGAATTTCTTCGGTTACTCAGAAGAAGAGCTAGCGAGTGAAATCGAAGCGGATGATGAGAAAGAAGTCGCGGATGAAATCGCAGAGCTATTAGAAGAAGGTAAAGATACAATCACCTTCGAACATGAAATTGCTCTTCAGTGCTGTGCAGACTGCGACGTTGAAGAAGAGTCAAATTAAGCACTCACATTTAAAGTAAACATGCCCATTTGCATTGCGTGATGTTCGGTTTATTTGAGGCGTTAACGGAAGATAGTTCGTTAGCGCCTTTTTTCTATCTCGGCCTCTAATCTCTATTCGGCATGAGAGCCTATGATATTTTGGTTTCTAAGATGCCTTGATCACTCAATTGAGAGAGGATGTTTGCGGTTTTACCTCGAAACAAATCTCTTAACAAGCGAACGGTCGGAGTGATTGATTGTCGGCTTGGACACACTAACCATAGCTCTGTTGATGTTGGTTTATATTCGGGCATAACATTGACAACATCACCCGAAAGTAAATGGTTCGACATATCGAGACAAGATTTTATCGCGACCCCTTTCCCTGCAATACACCAACGTCTCACCAAATCGGCGTCGTTAGATGCGCGATTGCCCTTTAGTTTCACTTTGTGATCTTGAGTACCATCGTTAAATATCCACTCGTCTTGCAATATGTCATGAAGTTGGTAGAGCAAACCATTGTGCTGAGTTAAGTCACTAGGTTCATTGGGTGTGCCCCTGTCTGCCAAGTATTCAGGAGTGGCGCACAATACCCTAGGAACATCGCATATCTTAAAACCGTACATGTTGGCGTCATTTGGCGAACCATAGCGCAGTGCCATATCAACAGAATCACGGTAAAAATCGATATTGCTATCGCTGATGCTAGTACGTAGTGCGGCGTTAGGGTATTCCAGTAAAAATTCATCAAGCCAAGGTGTGATTAAGTTTCGCCCTAGATCCGATGAAAGCGCAATACGGATCTCACCGTCAACGATGCCCAACTCTTCTCGCATGTTGAGCTTCGCTTGTTCTAACATTTTTAAGGCTTGTTCACATTCAGGTAAATAGCGTTCGCCTGCTGAAGAGAGCCTTAAGTGGCGAGTGGTTCTTACAAATAGTTCAGCGCCTAACGCGGCTTCAACACGTTTTACGGCAGCGCTCGCGGTGGCAGTACGCATATCAAGGTTGGTGGCTGCTGCAGTGATACTGCGAAACTCCGCCACTTTCAAAATGACCTGTAAGTCTTCAAGAAGCATGTTATCTACCTGTATTGAATTATGTTCTAAACATGGGGTTGGGATATTTCCCGCTCACAATCTGCAAATGGGTTATCTCTACTTGTCGCTTCTAACTTAGCTTCAAACTCTTAATTGTCAAAATTAATTTGATAATAATTCAAATGTGAAGCTGTTTTTCATTAGTAATTTTCTCACTATCATTTCCCCTATCGACAACGTAGCGCAGTACACACCGTATGGACGAAGCCTACGATCTAGGGGGATAAGATGACTAAGAAAATCACAATGGGTGTAACGGATTTGTCGTTCCACCGTACGACCGCTTCATTGGTTGCCAATGTATTGAAAACCATGGGTTTTGAGGTAGAGCGCATTTTCTCTCCACATCAGGAGAACTTTGAAAAACTTAAAACGGGTGAAATAGATATGCTCTCGTCTGCTTGGCTCCCTTCAAGCCATGGAATTTACAAAGCAGATGTTGAAGAAGTAGAACCGTTGATAGAACTTGGACTGCATTATGAACCTTACGCGTTATGGGGTGTACCTGATTATGTCCCTGAAGAAGCGGTTTCTGAAGTCGCTGACCTGTTAAAGCCTGAAGTAGCAGAGAGGATGATCTCCCAAATTCAGGGGATCAACCCGGGAGCAGGTATCACACGTTTCTCCATTCAGATGATGAAAGAGTACGGGCTTAGCGATGCGGGCTACGAATTTTTCCCTGGCAGTGAAGCCGATTGCTTTGATGCTTTTGAAAGTGCAGTGGCTAATAAAGAGTGGGTAATCGTGCCCCTGTGGAAACCGCAATTCTTACATTATCGCTATGATATTCGAGAACTTAAAGAGCCTAAAGGCTTACTCGGAATCGTTGACAGAGCGGTACTTCTTTTAAGAGGTGACAAGCAAGGTTTGTTCAACGAAGAGCAGATTCAGGAGTTGGATTCACTACGCTTCTCAAATGACATTATCGCAGAGCTCGATTACAAAGTTTGCCGCGAAGGTAAGCCACAAGATGAAGTAACGCGTGATTGGTTGATTGAGAAAGGCCTGATTTAACCTCAATGTCGTTGGCAAGACCATTAGATTGTCGTGTTGCGCAGCAGCGGTAATACGATTGTCAAAAAATATTTGATAATCATTCAAAAGCTAGACTGTTTATCTAGAGTGAGAGTTCTCTAAGATTAACTCATCAAATTTACGGAGAAAGCACCATGTCATTACCATCAAAAATGAAAGCTATCGGATTTACTCAGTCATTCGCTATTACTGAGCAAGAGAGTTTGTTTGAATTTGAAACAAGCCTACCAGAACTAAAAAATAATGACTTGTTGGTAAAAGTGAGCGCGACTTCTATCAACCCTGCAGACGCAAAAATTCGTATTCGCAATGCCAAGGATAAAACACTCGAACAACCTAAAGTGCTTGGCTATGACGCAGTAGGGGAAGTGGTTGCAAAAGGCCTAGACGTTGAAGGTTTTGAGGTTGGCGACCGTGTGTACTATGCGGGTGATGTAACGCGTATGGGTGCCAACGCAGAATACCAAGCTGTGGACTACCGTATTACCGCTAAAGCGCCTAAGAGCCTTTCTGATGAAGCGGCTGCAGTTATGCCACTAGCAACACTTACGGCGTGGGAAGCATTGTTCGATCGTCTGCGTGTTCGTCCTGAAGAGAAAAAGTCTATCCTGATCATTGGTGGAGCGGGCGGTGTAGGTTCGATCACTATTCAACTGGCTAAGCAACTCACTAACTTAAATGTTATCGCAACAGCTTCAAGACCTGAAACGGAACAGTGGGTAAGAGACATGGGGGCTGACCATGTGGTTAATCACCGTAATTTGGTTGAGTCTGTGCGAGAGCAGGGCATTCAACATGTCGACTACATCTTTAATGTTGCAGATACCAAAGGTCATTGGGATGCAATGGTAGAGCTGATTGCGCCACAAGGCCTGATCAGTTCGATTGTAGAGTTCGATGGCGGGATTGACTTATCAGCGCTGCAAGGCAAATCAGCAGGCTTTATTTGGGAATTGATGTTTACACGTTCACTGTTCAACACCGACGATATCCAGAAGCAACAAGATATCTTATTCCAAGCAGCGAATCTGATTGATGCGGGCCGTATTAAATCGACGCTGACCACGACCCTAGGTGGCTTTAGTGTGGACACAATTAAAGATGCACACCAACGTATTGAAAGCAGTGCGTCGATTGGTAAAACAGCCATCAAATACTAATCGCTGATGTTTTAATCCGCCATTGTTTTGAATCGTTGACGGTTTAAATAGAAGAAGCCCTTGATATCTTGTTGTTAGTCAAAAAGGTATCAGGGGCTTTTGTTTGTGTGCGGTTTAGTTAGCTTCTGGTGATGGGATAGGTTGCAATGTTTTGAAGTGAAGCTGTATTAGGTCTAGCTCAAAAGGCGAGGGCTGTTTGTCTGCAATCAAAAAGCCAATTTGCTTCATGTCTTGTGCCTTAAGTTCCGGCGCATAGCTCAGTAACCGACCTCTGAACACCGCTTGAAAATCATTGAAGTGGAAGGTCTTGTTAAGCTGCTGTCCCTTAATGGTATCGAAATCGTGTTTGTATTGAACTCGATTACCCTCCTTCGATGTTGTGAACCTCAGTTGGTAGGTGTGACCATCACCAACGAATATCAGCTCTGCACTATCTATTCCATGGTCAGGTGATTCAATGGAGCGCTTTACAGAACTGAAACCACCATTGTTTTCTAACGAGAGCTCTCCCCTAAATCGACTCATGTTATTGAGATAAATGAGCTCGCCTGTTGAGATGCCGCCCATTACATCGTCGTTGGTCACTGTCCAGTTTTGATGCTCACTAGCTTGTGTAAAGTCGATCATGTTTGTCCCTGTTGCATCTGCCTTAAGACTTAACGAATGTAGACTAAGTAGAAGGAGTAAAGGTGAGGTTAACCTAGGGGGTAACCGCGTTTTACAATTGGTTCCGTTCATGAACTTCTCCACTCTTTCCCTGTAGACTATGCGTTCTTTACTCGATAGCGATGGGTAACTTATGAAGACGGTTCAGTTTCAAGCATAGCTAAACAACGCTTGATGAAGTCTTCATAGTTCGATGCTTTGTCGTATTCGATCTTCAATGAGCCGTGGAACATCAGTGTCACCGTAACGTCTCTGTAGCTTAGCCAACAGGTATAGCCGTCATAGTCGTGCCACGCAAACATCTCGCCAAATTGATATTTGCTATCTAATTGCTTTCCAGAGGAGCGAATGCAATCAAACACTCTAAGAAATTCAATAATGGTGATTCTGTTGTCCATGTACTACTCCCGTTGCGCAGTCGATGAAAAATTCTAAGTGCTTGTATTTCAATTAACTACGGTTTTACTTTCTATTCCGATCACAGGGGAGAGTAAGCGAGTCTATTTACAAAGAGCCTCTCACTTACAAATTTTTTTTGAGCAAATAGGGTTTAGTGCCAATCCAGAGAGTCTTATTCTTCTGTTCTGAAGATGAAGTTTGAATCGAGTTACTTATTTGCCATTCTCATGTATTATGCTTGCCCATAATTGTATGACAAATGTGTAATTCTGTTTCCGTATGAATAAAGTCACCAACCACGCCATTTTGCTTTTGGTATTTGCAAACCTATTGGCGTCTTTTTCTGATGTCTCATTAAAAATACTCAATGGTGAAGTTCCCACGTTTCAGTACGTGTTTATTCGTCAGTTATTGAGCGTGATGCTGTTGCTTCCTTTTTGGCTAAAGCTCCCTAAAGAAACTCGCATGCAAGGCGGTTGCCGCATCAATTTTTTACGGGCTCAATTTATATTAGTGGGTAGTGGTTGTGCGATGATTGCCATTACACACCTTACCTTGGCGACAGCGAACGCGATGTTCTATGTTGGGCCAATCCTGATGCTTCCTCTGTCTATTGTGTTGTTGAAAGAAAGGCCGACATCATCAAAAGTGATCGCGACATTGATAGGTTTCGTGGGTGTGCTAATTGTGTTGCGTCCTGAGCAATTTCACTGGGCGGCGATTGCAGGGCTAGGCAGTGCGCTTGCAATGGGTGTTGGTAATATTTTGATTAAGCGTTTGAACGCCGAACAACACATTATCTCGACCTTATTTTGGACTAGTGTTATGACTCTGCCACTTGCACTGGCGTTTGCATTGCCAGCATGGGCTGCGATTGAATGGCGTCATTTGGGGTGGATCATGGCAATCAATCTATTTGTTCTTGGCTATCATGCATTGGTGGTGGTCGCGTATAAAAAGGCTCCAGCAAACCAAATTGCGCTCGCAGAATACTCGGGGTTAGTGTTTGTAACCTTGTTTGGCGTGATGTGGTTTGACGAGATCCCCGATATTCTGACACTGGTTGGTATCAGCCTCATTGTTATTCCAATGATGCCGATTAAATGGAAGAAGTTCTTTAGTCTAGGGAACAGAACCCCCCTCGATGTAGAAGTGGATCAGCCCAAGTCATAATATCTGCGGCTTAACCGCCGCGTATTGCAAAGACGAAACGTGCTAGATGAAAGAAAAGCGAACCTAAGTGGTTCGCTTTTTGTTTTTGAATCATTACAGAATTAAGAAACGAGCTTAACAAGCCGCATGATCAGGAAGTCAGTTTGGGGTAGGTCGTCTAAACTTAACGTCTATTGTTTAAAACTTATGTGATTAAAGTTCTCATGCTTAAAGTTTGTATAGCATCAAAAAATAGAACAATTTGGACTCTAAAAACGTTCTTGAAAATAAACGTAAATTAACCCTTTACCTCAACTTAACTTGAGGTATTAGGATATACAACGTTGCTTACGAGAATACTTTAAGGAGAGAAGAATGATCCAACTTGAACATGTGAATTTAGTCGTCAAAGACATCCCAGAAATGCTGACTTTCTACAAAGCGGCGTTCCCTCACTGGTATGTCCGTGATGAAGGGAAAGGTGAATGGTCAGGCAAGCCACGTAACTGGCTGCACTTTGGCGATGAGTATCAATATATCGCAATGAGTGATCATGGAGAGGGTGAAAATAGAGACTTAGCCGGACACTCAGTTGGTCTCGCTCACTTCGCTTATGTGACCAATAATATTGAGAGTGTGATTGAACGTCTTATTGATGCGGGCTTCCCAATAGCCAAACCCGGAGCGGAAGAACCTTACCGTAAAAACGTCTACTTTGTGGATCCGGCAGGTTTTGAAATCGAGTTCGTAGAATACCTGAGTGATGATCCTAAACTGCGCAATGCCACGTAATAAAACTCATTAATCGAGTTGGTTTGCTAGAGCGAGTTTGTTCAAATAAAACGTCCAATAAAGGGTGCTAGGAAAGATTTACAGAAAAGGGCATTGCGGAATACTCCGCAATGCCCTTTTTAATCTTATTTGTTTGGCTGTTTGGCTGTTTGGCTTAAGCGTCTAAGTCTAACTATAGACAGCTAACTACTTAGCTTTAAATGGCACCAATAACTGTTTACCAAACACATTGATTAGTGCGCCTGTCACGATCAGCCCACCACCTAGATATGTCCAAACCGATGGAATCTCGTTAAAGACCCACACTCCTAATAGTGCTGAGAATACGATCTGAACGTATGAGTAAGCCGAAGCTTTACCTGCTGCTTGGGTTTGCATCGCCTTGGTTAAACCGTATTGACCTATTTGTGTGAAAATCCCGACCAGCACCAACATCAATGTTAAGAACAGGTTCGGCCACACAAAATCGTTCCAGATAAGAACGGTTGATATTGGCAGAGCAACCAGTGGGAAGTAGAAAATGATCACCGAGCTGTCTTCAGTTTGGCTAAGCTTTCTCACAATCACATAGGCAATCGAGCTGCCAAACGCGCCACATAATGCCAGCATAATACTGAATAATGGTAACTCGCTGCTCGCTCCACTGTTCATGCTCGGTTGTACCATTACCAATAATCCTGCCAGACAAAATGCAATGCAGATCATGGTCGATTTTTGGATGCGTTCTTTGAGGAATAATACGCCCAGCAGTGCGGTAAATACGGGGTGCACGTATTGTAGAATGGTGGCTTCTGCTAATGGCAAGGTGGTAACAGCATAGTAAACACACATTAGCGCCGCAGTACCGACAGTACCACGCACGAACAAGAGGGGTTTGTTGTTGCCCCAAATAGAAATACGTTTGCGCTTCACATCGACATAGCTGATGATCAACGACACCAACGCCCTAGCTGCGACGATTTCGAATACTGGTATGCCGTAGTTGCTAATGTACTTCACACAAGCTGACATCAGTGCGAATCCAAAAGCGGAGAGAATCATGAATCGAACCCCAACAGGGATCTGAGAAAAAGAGAAAGAAGGCATAAAAATATCAATCGGTTGAGGGAGAAGGAATCATAACTTAGTTTAGAATCGCCGACCAAAGTCTTTGTCTTGTTATAGTCAACTTGACTCAATTAATTCTCATTTCAGTTATGCGTGCCTTTATCCCACATAATATCGGTTATGACTCAGTTTTATAAAATCGACACCAACAGAAGGTGACGCTAATTCAACTCTGATTTATCGATCATTTTAATTATCACTTTCACTCATATCATTCTTGTGAATTTATAATGAGAGATATGTTCTATGAAACCAATAAATACCCTACTCATATCCGCACTTGCCGCTTGTTCTTTCAGTTCAGTTACCTACGCTGATACCATTTTGCACGCTTTCAACTGGAAGTATTCGGACGTAACGGCCAACGCCAATCAGATTGCTCAAGCGGGTTACAAGAAAGTACTCGTCGCGCCTGCAATGAAATCCAGCGGTACCCAATGGTGGGCTCGCTATCAACCTCAAGATTTGCGAACCATTGATTCTCCTTTGGGGAACAAACAAGATCTAGCCACAATGATCGCCGCATTAAAAAGCGTCGGTGTTGATGTGTATGCCGATGTGGTGCTCAATCATATGGCCAATGAAAGCTGGAAGCGAAGTGACTTGGATTACCCAGGCACAGAATTGCTAAACGATTATGCGAGCCGTTCAAGCTACTATGCTGACCAGACTCTGTTTGGCAACCTAGCGCAAGGTTTTGTCTCGGCTAACGATTTCCACCCCGCAGGCTGTATTTCGGATTGGAACGATCCTGGTCACGTTCAGTATTGGCGTTTATGTGGTGCAGATGGTGATGTTGGTCTTCCAGATTTGGATCCAAACAATTGGGTGGTTTCACAGCAACGTCTATATTTAAAAGCCCTAAAAGATATGGGAGTCAAAGGCTTCCGTATTGATGCCGTAAAACACATGAGTCAGTACCAAATCGATCAAGTATTTACGTCTGAGATTACCTCGAACATGCATGTGTTTGGTGAGGTGATTACCAGTGGTGGAGCAGGGAACAGTGGCTATGAGTCGTTTTTAGCGCCATACCTAAACAATACCAATCACTCTGCGTACGATTTCCCGTTGTTTGCTTCTATTCGCTCGGCCTTCTCTATGAACGGAGGTTTGAACCAACTACACAATCCTAAAGCGTACGGCCAAGCACTGGATGACAATCGCTCGATCACCTTCGCGATCACGCATGATATTCCAACCAATGACGGCTTCCGTTACCAAATCATGGATCCACAAGATGAGCAACTCGCTTACGCTTATATCCTTGGCAAAGATGGTGGTACACCGTTGATCTACAGCGATGATCTTCCGGACTCTGAAGACAAAGATAATGGTCGTTGGGGCAATGTATGGAATAGTTCAACGATGAAGAGCATGTTGAGCTTCCATAACGCGATGCAAGGTAAATCGATGACGATGATTTCGAGCGACCAATGTACTTTGCTATTCAAGCGTGGCAAAGAAGGGGTTGTGGGTATCAACAAGTGCGGTGAAACCCGCGGGGTTACTGTTGATACCTACCAACATGAGTTCAACTGGAATGTTCAATACAAAGACGTATTAAGCAGCGCTACAGAAACCATTTCTTCTCGCTACCATACCTTCAATTTACCACCACGCAGCGCACGTATGTTTAAGTTGTAGTTGTAGTGTTCAGTTTTCTAGGGAGACCGAATAAAAGCTAAACACGACCGCTCAGAAAGCATAAGCCGCAGCAAAGACTGCGGCTTATTTGTGTTTTGGTTTGAGGTTTTTACTTACTATTTCTTTAGCTAATCCAGGTCTTTAATCACGCCAGACCAATGGTATTGCAGCGCAAGTTGCTTTAGTAATTCGATCTCTTTTGCTGTTTCTCCTCTAAGCCAATCAATAAGATCGTCTATAACGGGAGCAAGAGTACGCTGGTGAGTGTAATACGTCCAAGCACTGTGCTGGAGCTTGGCGTGCTCTGGACAATACAAAAAGCCGCGTTGCAGTTCTTGTAAAACCAAAAGCAAATCCGTAACCGTCACACCTTCGCCCGATAAACACGCACTGAGTGCCATATCTAACGATAAGAAACTGGTATTCCTGACGGACTTCTTTGGAGGGGACTCTACATCTGCAAGCCAAGCCTTCCAGTCATGGTGGTCGAGTGTTGGGTGAATGCGAGGCATTGTTAAAATGGAAGTTAAATCGGTGTCTTCAGTAATTATGTTCGTGGAACACACTGGAGCCATAAACTCTTCACGTAAGAAGGTAATATCTGGTGCATTGTCATAACGTTTTTCGAAACGAGTGTGAAAGATCAGTAGGTCATACTCACTGCTATTGATCGCTTCATCTTCTTCTATCACAGGAACAATCACTATCTCATAATCCGAGTAGCGTTCATTCAGCTCTCGCACTTTAGATATCAGTACACGGGTGGCAAAGCTCAAGGTTGCTTTAATAACGATTCGCTTTTGCGTGGGATCTTTCCAAGACGCCATCACCGCTTCGATATTGCCATAGCTCTCACGCAATACTTTATATAAATCATGCCCTTGAGGTGTGAGTTCAATTGCTCTGTGTTTGCGAACAACCAGTGATGCGCTGAGCTCATCTTCAAGCTGCTTTATCTGACGGCTGATCGCACTCTGTGTTACGTGAAGCTCATCGGCGGCTAACGTAAAGCTCATTAGCCTTGCTACAGCTTCGAAGGCTTTTAAGCCATTATGTGAGGATGGCAAGCTCGGATATGGGGTCATAATTCGTTCGCATGAGTTTATGGAATGCTAGAGTCGCAAATTTATCAATTGAACACCAGCCTCATCGATCGTATTTTGGCCGAAATAACTTGAGGCGCTCATGAAAAAAATACTCGCACTAGCATTCCCTTTGATCATTTCACAGCTGATATCTATGGCACTCGTCCTGACTGATGTTTGGATGATGTCGCGTATTAGTGTGTCGGCGCTTGCGGCTGGTGGATTAGGTGCTTCTATTTACTTTTTCATTTTTATTATTGCCAGCAGTACCGTTGGCTGTGTCGCGAACTTAATTGCTATTGCTTATGGTCAGCGAGTTGCACGCCCAGAGTTTGGTAATACCCAAATTAGGTTGGCTGTTAAAGGCGCAATTATGTTGGCATTCGTACTTAGTGTCAGCTTGATGGCAAGCTTCTGGTTTGCGCCACTGGTATTAGATGCGGCCAAACAGCCACAAGAAGTGATCACTTTAGCCATGGAATACGTGCATGCTCTGAAATGGGTGATGCTGCCTTCGCTTATATTGTTGGTGCTTCGTGGCTTAACCAGTGCGTTTGGTAACGTGCGATCCATTCTAGTGATGTCTATCATCACCGTGATTCTGAATGTGCCAGTGAGCTACCTCCTAACCTTCCAATTAGATATGGGATTAGCGGGGCTTGGCTTAGGTACGGCTATCGCGGCATTTATCGTGATGGTTGGATACACGGTTTGGGTGTTCAAGCGTGATGAGTTCAAACAATTCGCTCCTTGGTTAAATACCGAAGAGTACTCAATTAAGTTGATGAGCCCTTTGCTAATGATGGGTTTACCTATCGGGTTAGCCGCGTTGCTTGAGCATGGGCTTATTTACGGCGGCACTTTAATGGCGGGGACGATCAGTATTGCCTCGTTGGCACTGCATCAAATCTTGCTTCAATGCCTAAGTTTTACTTGGAACTTTAATTTCGGTTTTTCACAAGCTGCCGCTATTTTGGTTGGTCGTGATTTCGGTGCGGGTAACTATGAAGGAATCAAGCGAACGTCGATTCAAAGCTTTATCTTGGTTTCAGTTTTGAGTGTGGTGTTATCTGCCGTGTTCATCATCTGGCCAGAAATGATCGCTTCTATCTTCAAACTGGATGATGGAACAGGCGCGATGACTTCATTACTGGCTTCTGTTATTTGGGTGGTCGCTCTTTGCTTTATTGTTGATGCTTGGCAATTGTTGGCGATTAATTTGCTGAGAGGCATGAAGATTGTCTCGATGCCAACCGTAATGACTGCAATCGGTTATTGGGTATTTGGCCTGCCTGCAGCTTGGTATTTGATGCCACAATTCCAACTGGCGGGGATTTGGGGCGGGATCGGTGTGGGCTTAGGTGTGACCGGTATTTTGCTGCTTATCCAACTGATGCGCGTGATTCAAAAGAACAATCAGTCTCCAGATTTGTCGAATCAAGCTTACACGTGAGCTGGTAAAGACACATACTGAGCAATAAAAAGCCGCAGTCATCGTAACGACTGCGGCTTTTTTTGTTCTCATTTTTCTGATTCGGTCTTATGTTTGTATGCGACATGTATCTGCGGGCAAGGATCAACTTATCGCTATCAAGGCAAAGAGTGACGTCTACTTGTTACCAGACAACACGGACTTCATCATTGTTTTGAATTGCTCTTTCTGCTCATTGGTTAGCACATTATAAATGTTGTTCTTCAGGCGCATCTCTTGCATCACTAGCGTTTTCTCTGTTGCCTGAACAGTGTCGATAACCTTTTCCATCTCGGCTTCATCAAACTCAGGTTGAGTGACAAGGCTGATCTGTTTTTTCTTAAGTTCTATCGCGTTATCCATATCAATCTCAGTTCTATCGGATTGATAATCTTCAACAAGAGAGAACACTTCAGCTTGCTGCTCTTCGGTTAGATTTAAAGAAGCAATGACCATTTGTAGTGGGCTCATTGCTGGCTGAGGCGGTTGTTGTGGTGAAGAAGCACTCACAAACGGAGCGGTAACGAGTAAAGCTGAAGCAGCTAATACACAAAGCGACTTTTTCAGTGATTTCATTGAGTTTCTCCTGTTAGTGGAAGCATGAGTATAAGTGGCGAAGCTGAACTCGATATGAACACGCTGTTCAGTTAAGTTCGCGCAGCTAGTTACGTTCAACTAGGAGCGTCCAGATAGGTACGTCCAGATAGCACAGAACGAGTTAGACCTTGGTCTTACAGAAACCGAGCGCAAAGGTGACTAGAATGAATTGAGTTGCTAAATGTCTTATCAAGGAATGTACAAATGGAAGTTGGATTGTTCTGGGCTGAAAAAGGAATGTTAGTGCTTGGCGCACTGTTTGTTTTGACTAGCATGATGCAGTACGGAAGACGCAGTAGTGATTGGAAGGGCGTGATTACGATGTTTTATAAGCGTATCCCAATGAGTATCGCGGAATACAAATGGTATCGTTTGGGTATCGCTTTATTGGTGTTTGCTGTGGTCATTCGTTTCGCTTTACTGATCTTATGGCCTTCGTACCAGTTCTAGTTCTTCACACTGCGTCTCTTATCATGGCTACATAAAGCCGATAAATGAATGAGCAAACCGAGCCTTAATAAAGTCACTTATTAAGGCTGCCATTTCATAAACTAGTGCTGTTGTTCCATAAAAAAGTGCTATTACTCTATAATGACGAACGGTTATTACCTTTGTAGCATATTGTTTTTCATGAAGAATAATGCCAGATAATAGCTTACCTGCTTGTTCCATCATTCTTACTAATAATCTACACATAAATCCATTCACCCCGTACCTGATACCATAATGTTCTGTTACACTCGTCCGAATTAGCTTTAATTTGTCGGTGGTGCATTTATGTCGTTCCCAGTTCTTATATGTGATGATTCTGCGTTAGCAAGGAAGCAGATGGCTCGATCACTGCCTAGTTCTCTAAATGCAGATATAACTTTTGCTGTTCATGGGCTTAATGCACTTGAAGAGTTAGCTCAAAACCAATTTAAATTGATGTTCCTCGACCTCACCATGCCGGAATTAGACGGCTATGGCACATTGGAAGAGATGCTACGCTTGGGCGATACCACGCCTGTTGTTGTTGTTTCGGGTGACATACAACCAAAAGCGCAGCAGAAGGTCATGGACCTTGGTGCTAAAGCGTTTTTGCAAAAACCGATCGATAAAGAAGCGCTAAAAGCTATTTTACGTGAGCATGTTGAGCCGCCAAAACAGCCTCAACTGTATACTCCAACCGCTCTCGAACTTCCAATATTGCGCAGACGCGATATCTATATGGAAGTGGCGAACGTAGCGATAGGCCGTGCTGCTGATGCTCTAGCTCGTCACTTTAATGTATTTGTTCATTTACCACTTCCAAACGTCAACATCTTTGAAGTGAGTGAATTGCACATGGCACTTCGCGACCTAGCTGATAACGACCAAGTATCTGGTGTTTGCCAAGGCTTTAGTGGTGAAGGTATTGCAGGTGAAGCACTAGTATTACTGAGTGATTCCAGCGTTAGCGACCTTAAAAAGCTCATGAAGGTACCCACCGAAAGTGAGCAGCTAGAAGAACTAGAATTACTGATGGATGTGTCGAACATTTTGGTGGGTTCATTCTTGAATGGGTTAGGGGAGCAATCAGAAGTCCGTTTTTTCCAGAGTTCTCCTGTGCTTCTAGGTCAACACATCTCGATTGATTCGGTGATTGAAAATACCAGCGGCTCGTTCAAAAAGACCATGACCTTTGAAGTCAGCTACAACATTGATGGCACTTCTATCCGTTGTGACCTGCTGTTTATGTTCGTTGATGAGTCTCTGCCTCTTCTAGATAACAAATTGGCCTACCTGATGGAGGAGTTTTAATATGCTGAATCTTCCTGCTGAATTTGAACAGTTCCACTGGATGGTGGACATGGTTCAAAACGTCGATATGGGGCTGGTGGTCATCAATCGTGATTTTCAGGTGCAAGTTTGGAACGGCTTCATGACGCACCATAGTGGCAAGCAATCGCATGATGCTATTGGTAAGTCTATCTTTGAACTGTTCCCTGAGATCCCTGAAGAGTGGTTTAGGCTCAAAACCAAGCCAGTCTACGATCTAGGCTGCCGCAGCTTCATTACATGGCAGCAAAGGCCTTACTTGTTCAAGTGTCGTAACGTTAGACCCGTGACTCAACAAGCCGATTTCATGTACCAGAACGTAACGCTCAACCCGATGCGCTCGCCAACAGGGCAGGTCACCTCATTGTTCTTGTCTATTCAAGATGCGACTGCAGAAGCCTTGGTTTCTTAAAAGCGCTAGCACTGTTCTTTGTGCCAAACAGCACTTTTCTATGTGCGTAGTAGCATCAGTCTAATCATCGAATAAAAATGGCTAAGGTTAATCACCTTAGCCATTTTTTTGCTTTTTATTCTTCAGGTTGGTTTTCTAACCTTCAATTCTTGAATTTAGATCACTACAAGCATACTCAGTTACTCCGCTTCTGGTGTTAGCAACATCCTTTTATCCAATAATTTTTACTGAATGATCTCGATATTATGAGTTACTCGGTTAGAAAGCTGTGTGTTTTCGAATGCTAATATTACTGGTTTATAAATCTCATCTTTATAAAACTTCGACTTGAAGGGGTTGTTTAATAGAGAGTGAGTACTGGATTGTCCAAACTAAGTGAATCTTGACCTCTAGATCGAACCCATTGCACAGTGCTTTTCCTAGTTGGGGCGAACTGAGAAGGTCATGAGATTGCCGAATTTGGTCGAGAACAAAGAAAATTTGGGAAAAAATCGAATTTATTTAGGAAAAAAGGGCATTTTTTTGTTGAAGAAAAGTGTGATTTTTATGTGATTTCGAACGACTTTGGTCACAAATCTACATTATGAGTGGATTGTGACATGTGATTTCGAGGAAAACGATTGCGCAATAAAGCGACAGTGTTTGCGTGAAGGTATGCCTAAGTAGTTAATTAGTAAGGATTTAGTTGAAAAGTAGAGTTAGAGAGGTTTTAGCAGATATGGAATCTTCGAGAGGATAGCATAAAAAAAACTGAAATATCAGACTTGCTGTTAGTAAATCGCGACCTATAATGCTGAAAACCGGAGCGTCTGCCAACGCTCCGGTTTTTTTGTGTCCGAAGAAAAGTAAACTCGTCTGCCAACGGTTTTACTACGCATTTCGCGAGAGACACATAATTTTATGAATCAAGGAAAACACCATGCGTATCGAACAAGAACTTAAGTTAGGTTTCAAAGATGTACTCTTCCGTCCGAAGCGTTCTACCCTTAAAAGCCGTTCTCAAGTTGAATTAACCCGCGATTTTACATTCAAGCATAGCGGTCGTCAATGGTCTGGTACTCCAGTAATTGCAGCGAACATGGATTCGGTAGCAAGCTTTGAAATGGCAGCCGCTCTAGCAGAGCACGGTGTTATGACTGCAGTACACAAGCACTACACAGTAGAGCAGTGGGCTGAGTTTGCTAAAACAGCAGACAAGAAAACTCTGAACAACGTTTTTGTATCAACAGGTACGTCTGAAGCTGAGTTCGAGAAAGTTAAGAAGATCATGGCGCTTAGCGAAGAGTTTGTATTTATCTGTATTGATATCGCTAACGGTTATTCAGAGCACCTTGTTGAGTTCGTACAGAAAGTACGTGCTGAATTCCCGACTAAAGTTATCTCTGCGGGTAACGTTGTAACGGGTGACATGGTTGAAGAGCTAATCCTAGCTGGCGCAGACATTGTTAAGGTTGGTATCGGCCCTGGTTCTGTTTGTACTACACGTGTTAAAACAGGCGTAGGTTACCCTCAACTTTCTGCAATCATTGAGTGTGGCGACGCAGCACACGGCCTTGGCGGCATGATCATCGGTGACGGTGGTTGTTCATGTGCGGGTGACGTATCTAAAGCGTTCGGCGGCGGTGCTGACTTCGTAATGCTAGGCGGCATGCTAGCTGGTCACTCGGAGTCAGGCGGTGAAGTAGTTGAGCAAGACGGTAAGCAATACATGAAGTTCTACGGCATGTCTTCACAGTCGGCTATGGACAAGCACTCAGGTGGTGTTGCTAAGTACCGTGCAGCAGAAGGTAAAACTGTTTTACTTCCATACCGTGGTTCAGTTCATTACACGATTTCTGACATCCTTGGTGGTGTACGTTCAACTTGTACATACGTAGGCGCAGCAAAGCTTAAAGAGCTAACTAAGCGCACGACTTTCATCCGTGTACAAGAGCAAGAGAACAACGTATTCGGTAAAGAGTAACGTTTAAAACACTTGTTTAATGTTGAAACATCCATAAATTGATATTTACAACCATATATTGATTTTTGGTACAGCCATAATTTGATATTGCCTCTTCATGGTCTAAACTTGTGTAAGTTTACGACAAAATCGTGAAGAGGCAATATTATGTCTGCTCTACCTTTCCTTTCTATAGCCACCCTGCTTGAACTTGAAACTGCGTTTGACACTCCTGCTAGAAACTTAACTAAATCACGTGGAAAAAACATACACCGTTACGTCAGTGCTAAGATGGGAAAAAGAGTCACGGTAGAATCTTTTTTAGAATGTGCCGCTTGTTATCATTTTGATTTCGAACCTAGTATCGTTCGCTTTTGTTCTCAACCGATAAGATTTTCATACAGCCTAAATGGTAAGACCCATACTTATGTTCCAGACTTTCTAGTTCAATTTGATACCGGTGAATATAAGTTGTACGAGGTAAAGTCCGACAAGGAAAGTTCAAAAGAGGAGTTTCATTGTGAATGGGAAGCAAAAGTTCAAGGTGCGTTTGAGATAGGGTTAGATCTAGAGCTGGTTGTAGAGGAAGAAATACTGGATGAGGTCATATTTAACAACCTTAAGCTTTTGCATAGATATGCCTCAAGAGATAACTTGAACGACTTCCATCAAATTCTCCTTACTACTTTGAAACGGAATGGTACGCAAACAGCAAAGAGTTTAGGGCATCACCTCGGCTTAAATGGAAGAAAAATATTACCATTCCTGTGTGATTTACTCTCTCGGAACCTCCTCCAGACGAGCTTAGAGACCCCACTATCACTTGAGTCTGAATTTGAATTGGGTTGTTATGCCTAAGAAATCATTTTCAAGTTTTCATAGGAAGTCAGCACTTCAGCAAGAAAAACTTGAGCAGAATGATAGAGTCGTTAATTCCAACGATGTCGATGAAGCAACATATCAAGATATATCCGCATTTCCTGAAAATATAGCCAATCAGATTACTTTTCGTCTAAGCATTCTTCGTTTTTTAGCTGGTAAGTGCGAAAAAATCACTCCCAAGACAATCGAACCATATCGCGTCGCACTGCAACGGTTACACGACAAAAATATTCCAAGTGCGATATCAATATACAGGTGGTGGTTAGTTTTCAGAGCCTCCGGTTATAACCCGGTTAGTTTAGCTCCTGACTTTAAAAGTAGAGGAAATAGGGGGGCTAAAGTTTCACCAATTGTTGATTCGATAATAGAACAAGCAGTTGAAAGAGTTATTTCTGGTCGAAAGATCAATATCAGCTCGGCACACAGGCGAGTTAAGCGTAAAGTTCGACAATATAACTTAACGCACGGTACAAAGTATCCATACCCTAAATACGAGTCTGTAAGAATACGGGTTAAAAAGAAAACTCCCTTCGAAGTATTAGCAGCAAAGAAAGGCGAACGAGTTGCTAAAAGAGAATTCCGCCGTATGGGAAAGAAGATAACAACCTCGGCCGTATTAGAGCGGGTGGAAATAGACCATACAATGGTTGATATATTTGCGGTACACCCAGTACATCGAGTTACTTTAGGAAGACCTTGGCTCACGCAGTTAGTAGATTGTTATAGTAAAGCCGTAATTGGTTTTTATTTAGGTTTTGAGCCACCCAGTTACGTATCGGTATCGTTAGCCCTAAAAAATGCAATACAACGCAAAGATGACTTATTGTCTTCATATGAATCAATTGAAAATGAATGGCTATGTTACGGTATCCCTGACTTGCTCGTAACTGATAATGGTAAAGAATTTTTGTCTAAAGCCTTTGATAAAGCATGTGAGTCACTGTTGATCAATGTTCATCAAAACAGAGTCGAAGTGCCTGACAATAAGCCTGATGTCGAACGTAAATACGGGACGATCAATACTTCTCTATTAGACGATTTACCAGGGAAAGCTTTTAGTCAATACCTTCAGAGAGAGGGTTATGATTCAGTGGGTGAAGCTACTCTTACACTAGATGAAATTCAAGAAATTTACTTAATTTGGTTAGTAGATATTTATCATAAAGACTCTAACCAGAGAGGCACTAATTGTCCGAATATCGCTTGGCGAAATGGGTGCCAAGAATGGGAACCTGAAGAGTTTTCTGGTTCTAAAGATGAGTTGGACTTTAAATTCGCTATTGTTGATAGCAAACAACTAACCAAAGCAGGTGTAACCGTCTACAAAGGACTGACATACAGCAGTGAACGTTTAGCTGGGTACAGGGGTAAGAAAGGGAATCATAAAGTGCAGTTCAAATATAATCCAGAGTGTATGGCGGTCATTTGGGTGTTAGATGAAGATGTGAACGAATACTTCACGGTTAATGCTATAGATTATGAATATGCTAGTAGAGTTTCTCTGTGGCAGCATAAATACAATATTAAGTATCTAGCAGAATTAAATTCAGCAGAATTAAATTCAGCAGAATATGACGAAGATAAGGAAATCGATGCAGAGATCAAAATTGAAGAAATTGCTGATCGTTCAATTCTTGAAACAAGGAAAATTAGATCCCGGAGGCGTGGAGCTAGGCATCAGGAAAATAGCGCAAGAGCAAAGAGCATCAGCAATACTAAGCTAGTCCCACCCCAGAAAGACGAAGAAGAAATTGTAATTGTAGATAATGAAGATTGGGATATTGGTTATGTTTGAGAAATCATTAGATGAATGAAACTCGAGAAGCGCGCATCTCAAAAGCCAAAAGAGCATTTGTATCAACGCCGAGTGTTACGAAAATTTTGGGCTATATGGATAGATGTAGGGATTTGTCAGATTTTGAATCCGAGCCAACTTGTATGATGGTCTTTGGTGCATCGGGAGTAGGCAAGACGACGGTTATCAAAAAATATTTAAGTCAAAATAATCGGGATTCTAAAGTGCGAGGAGAGATAGTTCCTGTTCTGCATATCGAATTACCAGACAATGCGAAGCCTATTGATGCAGCAAGAGAGTTGTTGCTTGAAATGGGTGACCCATTAGCGCTTTATGATACTGATCTGGCTAGGTTGACGAAAAAACTGACTGACTTGATACCTTTGGCTGGTGTTAAGTTGATCATTATTGATGAATTTCAGCACTTAGTTGAAGAGAGGTCAAATCGCATTCTTACACAAGTAGGCAATTGGCTCAAAATGATACTCAATAGAACGAAGTGCCCAATTGTTCTTTTTGGTATGCCGTATTCTAAGGTTGTATTGAAAGCAAACTCACAACTGCATGGACGATTCTCAATTCAGTGTGAACTCCGCCCATTTAGCTATCAAGGTGGTGAAGGTGTATTCAAAAAATTTCTGGAAAATCTTGATAAATTATTACCTTTTGTCAAAGAGGCTGGGTTAGCAGAGAAAAACCTTCAGAAAAAACTATATGCTTTTTCTGAAGGTAATATGCGTTCGCTGAGAAACCTCATCTATCAAGCATCGGTTAATGCCATTGATAATCATCGGGCCACGATTATTTATGAAGATCTAGTTTTTTCTGCTGAGCTCACATGTAGTAACAAGCCCTACACATGGAAAAACCCTTTTGAAAACGGAGTCAAGGTGACGGAGGAAATGTTGCGTCCTCCACCAAAGGATATTGGATGGGAGGATTATCTGAAAAACATTAATTCAAGATCAAAAAGTAAGCTTAATGGTGGGAACATGTTTGAGTAATGTAATGGTGTTCACAACACTACTTAAGGAGCGTTGTCCTTATTTTCTGGGCAAAACCTACTACAAAAGGTCACGAAAACACTCCGTGCTCTAAACGACCGATTAAACTAATTACGACTTGAGTGTCTTCAGTTGTTGAAAGCATGTCAATTGGCCGTTTGTTACTTAGTCCTCTAACTGGGTGTTTAAGCCAGTAATGAGTAGCTTCTTCACTTCCAAACAGCGCTAGTGCTTCCTGAAATACTCTATCAAAATTCTTTTTCGTTTCTTTATTCACCTTAAACTCCACCTAAATGGATGTAGTAAGTGTAATACACAATACTACATTAAGAAAAGTAGGCCAAATAATGATTAGGCGAACTGATAAATAACAATGGTCTAAACAAGAAGTGGCTAAAAGTCAGATTGTGGAGGGTTGATTCGCTGAAAATTCGACGTGTCACTTATAAGATTTAACCAAACTGGATCAAAGATATTGGAAAGCTTCAATTACTCGTTGTTTAAAGCTTGTCAGTGTTAGGTCCGCGATCTCGGCAGAGTTGCTTTCCGATTCTGTGCTACCACTCTGATCAATTCGTCCAGAGAAATTGATGGAGACAGTATCGGTATTGTCTCCATTATCACTAAGGGGGAGATTTGAATTTGTAGCTATGTGTTCTAGTGCTTGATTTGGTTTTTTCTGAGGCCTCCTCAAATAACGACAGCTATCTGGAATATCTCGTTCAACTTCTTCTGCAAATTCGATGAGTTTTGGGGCGGCAAAAGTATATAGCCATGCTTCTTGGTTCGGGCATGAAGTCATACGGAGTATACGACCAAGGATTTGGCGAAAGTAGAGTTCGGTCTTTATGTTGCTCAGATGGCAACATACTTGGAGTCTCGGAATATCTGTGCCCTCACTGACCATACCAACACTCACAATCCACTCGGTGTAGTCGGTTCTAAATTGTTTAATTCTGACTTGGGAGTCATCATTTTTGTATGTGACTATCGTGGTTGTTTGATTGAATGTATTTTTGAGTAGTGAAGCTATTTCTATGGCGTGATTGACAGATGTAGCTACGATTAAGCCTCCGGCATATGGGGATTGACTTCGAATTTTCTTCAAGCGAGTAACGGCTGTTCCCAAAATATGAATCAAAGCAGGTTTGTTGTTGAGAATAGTAGAGTAGTTAATTTCACTCTCAGATATAAGCTCATTGAATGAGTTAAATGATTCAATATGATTATCTAACTTAATCGTGGATTTATCACAATCAATAAGCGTAATCGTTGGTTTACGGCAAACGCCGTCTTGGACAGCTTGCGCTAGTGTGTATTGATAATCACATACAATCGTCCCCTCAGGATCGCTGTATGACGAGAGTACAACGGGGGTCAAATTTGAACGCCAAGGTGTACCAGTTAAAGCGAGTGTATAAGTGGCTACTTTCTTAATCTTGCATAGAATCAGTTGGCCCCAGACATTGCTGTTCTCATTATTATCACCACCGCAGTGATGTATTTCATCAAAAACACAAAGTACACGATATTTTAAAAGCCTATTCCAGAACTTGTCATCTAGGTGTGTTATTGATTGGTAAGTGATAGATGTACCTAGAGAGCCAAACTTTCCATCCATTTCATCTTGTAGTGTTTCGGAGAAGTTACTTTGTATACTCGATGACACAGTCTTTGATGGAGAAAAGCAGATAACGAAATCGATCATAGAGCGTTCAAATAAGCCTTTAGCTAGATTGGCGGCCATAAATGTTTTGCCTGCACCTGGTGTGGCTTGTGCTAAAAAATGTTTGTTTCCTTGAATGTAGTGGGCCATTGCGTTTCCAATACACTCTGATTGCCAACGCCTTAACATTCTTTTTTACCACCAGTATTTTGATTAATTAGAGATATAGTGTTTGTCCACACATTCAATTGAGCCATTAGCTTTGCCGACTTGTTAGTTGCTTCTTGGTAACTCGGTTGTATGAATGGTTGTAAGGAATTGAAGCGTCGCATAAGGCTTTGGTATTCATCAATCTCAGCAAGAGTTACTGTGAGCTGCGCAGTTATGTCTTGTCGTTCAACCTCTAATTGGGCTTTTGCTATATTTAATTCGGATATTTTTAGTCCCTGTTCTTTTGCTATGACCTTTTTGCGTCTAGGAACAATGTTAAATTGCGTTGAATCAAAATTATCTGATTTTGAAAACGTTCTGTTTCGACCCTCCCCCGTTGCCTGTAATACACCTAACGAGAGAAGTCGCTCCAATGACCTCGCTACAAAAAGTCGAGCAACGCTACTGTTCTCATACTGGTCAGATTCTTTTTGAATCGAACTTCTAATCTCAATAATGCTGAACTGGTTTGAATTGCATCGATTAATTGCATCAAAGATATCTTGATTAATTTTTACTTTTGAACTCATTGTTGAATCTATTTGTGAATTTTTGCGGATTATAGTCCGTGGTAATAAATGCATCAAGAGGCGATAGTTTTTGTTTTTTAGAGTCGTTTTAAATGAAAGACTTAGCAAAGCGCTTTGGGGCCAAATTACGCGGAAAACGCAGGGATAAGAAGGTTTCTCAAGACCAACTAGCTTTGTTGGCTGATATCGATCGAAGTTATATTGGCAGGATTGAGCGTGGAGAAGTGAACATCACACTCGAAAAAGCCTATCAGCTAGCACAAGTGCTTGAGTGTGATGTGAGAGATTTATTGCCTTAAGTTACATGTCTTAGAGTATCTACTTATTCAGCAGTGAATTGCTCTGGAACTCGAATGAATGTGGTTCGTTTGTTATCAACTACTTTGCAGTAGTGCTGGGGATTATAGTCCTCATTTTTTTCTAAAGCAAACCACTGAATAGTGGTTTGAGATTGGAAGCAACAGAATTGATATTGAAGGGGCTTCTACCTATTCGGCAGTTCACACAACATTGTGATGCTCATCGATATAGAGTCTATTATCAGCTACCTATTCGGCAGTTCACTGTTACTAATTGCATATTTCGGAGCATTCCGATCAGTCATTTCGGGATTATCCGATCACCCATTTCGGTTTAAACCGATCACTGATTCCGCGATTATCCGATCACTTTTAGTCAAACTCCGAAATCGGTGATCGGAATAGCGAAAACCGCGATCGTAATGGCCGAAATCCTTCCTTTTTCTCTTTTAAATCAATAGCTCGCTATTCTTTACTTCTTAAACAAGAAGGAAAGGAAGCGACAATGGCCAAAAAGAGAACTCCAATGAACAAAATCAAAGAGGTATTACGCCTTAAATACGACTGCGGTCTCTCAAATCGTGGTATCGCTTCTTGCCTTAAACTCGGCCCGTCCACCGTATCAGAACTCCTTACTCGCTTTAAACAAAGCCAACTTGGTTGGCCTCTACCCGACAGTTGCAGCGATGCAGATCTCACACAGACGCTGTATCACGGCAAGAAAGTCAGTCGAGATAAAGTTATGCCAGACTTCACTCAATACGCAGTCGAACTCAGGCGTAAAGGTATGACAAAGATGCTGCTCTGGCAGGAGTATCATGAGCAATATCAAGAGCAAGCTTACGCTTACACTCAGTTCTGCGAGCACTTCACTCGTTGGTTCAAAACCCAAAAACGCAGCATGCGCCAGCTTCATGTTGCAGGTGATAAACTGTTTATCGATTACTGTGGGCCTCGGCTTCAGGTGGTCAACCCTGACACAGGCGAAGTGCGCGAAGCGGAGGTGTTCGTCGCGACTTTAGGCGCGTCCAATTACACTTATGTTGAAGCCTTCCCCAGCCAAGGGAAGCCCTACTGGTTAGAGGCGCATGCGAATGCGTTCGAACACTTCGGTGGCGTACCACAACTCTTAGTTCCCGATAACCTACGCAGCGCAGTCACCAAAGCCAATCGTTATGAGCCGAGACTGAACGACAGCTATCAAAAGCTGGCTAATCACTATCAAACAGCCGTGATGCCTGCTCGCCCCTACAAACCGAAAGACAAAGCCAAGGCAGAGAATGCCGTGCTCCTAGTAGAACGCTGGATCATGATGCGGTTGCGACACCAAGCCTTCCACACTTTTAAAGAGTTGAATCTCGCCATCCGTGAACTCATGAATGAGTTAAATCAGCGTGAGATGAAACAGTATGGCGCCAGCCGCCAAGCGCTGTTCGATAAACTCGACAAACCTGCATTAAAGCCACTGCCTAGGCAGCGTTACCTGTATACCGAAACTAAACGAGCCAAAGTTGGCCCTGACTATCACATCGAATATCGCCGTCATTACTACTCGGTTCCCCATCAACTTGTTGGTCACCATGTCGAGTTGGAAGCCTCTAATCGCCTGGTGCAGATCTACCATCAAGGTAACTTGGTGGCCCAGCATCCACGTAGCCAAAGAGAGCGAGGAAACAGCACCCAACCAGAGCACATGCCAAGCAACCATCAACATCAGAAGTGGTCGCCAGGGCGCTTGCTTAGCTGGGGAGCCAATATCGGCCCAGCCACACGAGAAGTCGTCAATAAGATGCTGAACTCCAAGCCTCATCCAGAGCAGTCTTATCGTTCCTGCCTTGGCTTGCTCAGCCTCAGTAAAACCTATGGCGAATCGCGCCTAGAGCAAGCCTGTAAAGATGCGCTGATGCTGACAAAATCCAATTACACCTTCATCAGCAATTTGTTGAAAAACAATCGTGAAGGACAACTGAGTAAAGACAACACGAGTACGCCAAATCTTGTTCATAGCAATGTTCGTGGCCCGAACAGTTATCACTAGGAGAAAGGATATGAATGCACTGAACGACCAACTCAAAACCCTACGCTTGAGCCATGTAGCGAAAGCATTAGAGCAGCAGCAAGAGCAACTGACCACCTACGCAGAACTGGACTTCGAGGAAAGGCTAAGCCTACTTCTGGAAAGCGAGATCTTGAATCGCAATCAGAGCAAAATCCAACGCTTAAAACGACAAGCCAAGCTGAGAGTAGATGCGCAGCCGAGCCAACTCATCTATAAGGAGGGACGAAACCTCAATCGTAAACAGATGAGCGAACTTCTGACGGGCAGTTATCTATACAAACACCAGAACATCTTGGTTACAGGCCCAACAGGCGCAGGCAAAACGTATCTTGCCTGCGCACTGGCAACCAGCGCCTGTGACCAACAACAAACGGTTAAGTACTACCGATTAACTCGCTTGCTTGACGACCTGACCGCTGGTCGTCTGGATGGTAGCTATCAAAAGCAACTCCAATCGCTGGCTAAGAAAACCTTACTGATCCTCGACGACTGGGGGATGGAAAAACTCACTCAAGAGCATGCGGGTCACTTATTAGAAGTGCTGGAAGAGCGTTATCAAAACAGCAGCACAATCGTCATCAGCCAGTTACCTGTAAGGGAGTGGTACAACATGATCGGCAACGCCACCGTCGCGGACGCGCTAATGGATCGGTTAGTACACAATAGTCATAGAATAGAACTGGGAGGTGAGTCAATGAGAAAACTGGCGCAATCCGATCACTTAGAGTAAAAATAAGAAGAGAGAAAAACGGTAGGATCAGGTGATCGGAATAAACCGAAACGAGCGATCGCAATCACCGAAATACGCATACTAATTAAAGAATAGTATAACTTTATCAATCAGTTAATAGATTTAGCGTCAAGTAACCCTATTTTTCTCACTGTGATCAATCTTCTATAATTCAATAGCTTAAAAGTGTTGATGGAAATAGGGTCAAATTAGGGGGACTGCTTGATACGAATTGTCTGTATTGGACAATCCGTAACTGCTGAACATCGAGTTACCTTCAAAGCTATGAGTAGCCTTCATTTGTATGTTCAACCGAAAGATACTGTTTTTGCTTTGACTGCTTACTTCGAGCGAATGGTAATGAGGAAGAACGATTAGTTCTTTTTGTTTAAGTAGAGCGGGGTGAAAAGCTTCCCCTCTAGCGATTGCACGTTTTTCAAGTCGCCTCAGCTTTCTTGCTTGACCTGCAGCAGAAGATTTGTCGATTGACTGATTCCGAGTAAACGCAGCATATTCGCAATTAGCGGGAATCTTTGTCGTTGCTGATATATCGAAATAGCCAAGCTGTCTCATTTGAATAAAGTAATGATGCTTAAGTAACAAATCGAGCTCAACTTTACTCGTGCTGATAAACGTTAGCTTTTTGCCGACAGTCTCATCACACCAATCAGGAAAAGAAACTCCAATACTTCTCGTATCATACTTGTAATTGAATCCGTGAAGAATACTCAAACACTTTGCTGCGAGCACTTTATTGTCACAGCGCTCTGGTAAGAAAGTTACTGTCTTATAGAACCAGCTCATAGCTAATCCCCCTTATGCTGAAACATCCCACCTTTGATTAGATTAGCAACTAAGTAGTGCAAGTCATTAGTAAGTTCTTGGCTCAATCTCCCTGATGCAGATAAGTGTTCAACGTATTGGTCGGCATTTTGAATAATGGAAAACAGATCTTTTTGTGTGGACGGGTGACGATAACAAGTCACCTCGCCTTTATGAGCGCCAAATCGACTAACTCGCAAAGGTTCAATGGCGTTCGGATACCAATCGTCAATTTTAGCGATAGCAGCTCCTACTTTGTAAGTACCAATGATCGGCGAGCGTACGTTTTTTATCTGAGTGTTCTGAAATGTTCGAGCTTTGTCGCCAGATTTTTTAGAGTCTTTGTTTTCTTTTTCAGTGAATGCTTGGCTTGGATAAATCTCACTATTGGTTGGGAGTACTAAAGTGGCTTTAACTTCAAATATTGCTAGCCCATTCGATTGGCTGAATGCATCAACAACTAACTGACGGATTGCACTCCACTGTTGATGAGCTTCAAATGCTGATTCTTCTCTGTACTCTGTACGTATATTTTCAAATAAAACAGGTCTTTCGGACCAAGGCCAAGGTGATAGTTCTACGTCAAGGCGGTATGCCCTCTTGGTATTTTTCCACAACCAAGAGCCGTTACAGACGTTGATTAGGTATCTGGACACTAACTTCTGCCAACCGATTCGTTTCTCATAAAGCTCAATCAGCTTAACGAGAGTATCTTTGACAGTGTTTGAATTGCATTTGTATGGTTTCCGTAACTCTGAAGAGAAAGATACTGAGAAAAAACATTCAATGTGGCTAGCTCCGAAAGGAACACTACAAAAGTCACCAGCATGTGGATTGCCGTGTGCTAGTTTTTCCGCGGTCGCACTTTCTTTAATGTTTCCCTTTGAATCATAAGCTAATGAAGCCGTTTCCATTTGCCCAAGTGCAATGCGAGATGTATATCTTAGAGGTTCTTTCGTACCATCAGGCCAAACAACAAAAAAGCAAACGTCGGAGGGGTTGATGGAGCGCTCATAAGCTAAGTTGGTTGGTAGTTCCATGATAGTTATGCCTCGGTTTGTAATACGATATGATTTTGATGGTACTTATAACGCCATAAAATTTTATTAGGGTCTGTCGTGTTCCCAAAAATGATAGGGTTTATGAGCCCAATAATAGGCTCGGAAAATGCGTGCTTATAGCCTCGTAATACGTCCTTTTTTTCTACTGGTCGTTCTAGCAGATGAAATCCAACGCAAGAGGGGGTAAACCACCGCTTCTCCCTAACGCTTCCTATCAAGTCATCAAAGCTACCCAGATGCCCCTTATAGAGCGAGAGCCATTTTCCCGTTTGTATTGGCACATATTTAACGGCGGAAGTTAAGCTGTCGAATGGCTGAATGCGATGAAAGTCTGCAATAGAAATTTTTGTTGCCCCTCGGGCAAGCCGTTTTGGTAGGGCTTTAATAATAGAGTCATTGGGTATGTTTGGCTTATGCAAGAACTTTAGGATAAAGCTAAATGTGAAATCACATTGCCAGTCATCATTTGTTGATGGGGGAGAAATAGTGCTGTTCGCTTTCTCAACAAATTCTTTGGTTAAACCACGTTTGTCTAAATGGAGCTGATGAATACAGATAGCAAAGGACTCAATTTTCGTTGCTGCGTGTAACTCTCTTAGCTTGCGCTCAAATGCATGCACATACCCATAGAATGCTGTTAGTGACGGAATACCGATTGTTACAGAAGAGCTCAAAGCTGTTGCTCCAGAGACGGTGATATTGGGTAAGAGCAAAAATGCACCAGAGTTTGAGCTAGGTTCATCGACACGAGGTTGGGGCAATGGGCTATCTATTTTTTGTTTTAGGAGGCTGTGAAACAACCTAGTGAGCTTGGGAACATACGCAAAACGCTTCGTCGCTTTTGCCTGTGAGAGGTCGTAATTTAAGTATTCTGTTAGTGTCTTCGCACCTATCCTTGCATCTTGTCGAGAAAGCCATGCTCGAATCATAATTTGAATATTGTCGGTTACCAACTTACGTTGTGCCTGTTTTCGATTCTCAGGTATCACTAGCCTGTTCAGTTGTAGATAGTCTTTTAAAGATTGAATGCTTTCTCTTGATAGCCAGTGCTCATTGCTGTTGAGTTTGTGGTGATGTGTATTTGAGAAGTTAGGAACAGATGTAAGCATCCTTAAAGCACCACCACATGTCATAGGTAATACTCCCATGTTAGTACCGCGGCTGTAACGGGTTAATGCTGTATAGCGATACTCAGTTTCTAGCGCTTGATAACAGTGACTTTGCATCGCTTGAGAGGCAACAGGAGATATTGAAATATATGAATCTTCGTCATCTGGCAATGAAAGTTGTGTTAGGTAATTGCCAGTTAATGTGACGTCAATTTTTTCCTTATCAAAGCTCTGCAACTGCTTAATTACTGCCTTTTTTGTTTTCTTGTAACAGCCTAGTGTCAGCAACTTAGTCCATAAAATATGTGAATCATCTTGTAGAAAGATAGCAAGGCATGAAATTGAATTGTTCCAGCAGAACTCACTTGTAAGGAAAGCGCTTTTATTGACGTACTTTGAATCATGGCTGTAAGCCCAATAGTGTTGTGGCAGCTTAGATGATGACAACAAATGTTCTGGTAGAGAGCCCAACGTAGATGCTCGAATAACACCACCTGCACGAATGTCCGGGAACTTTAGGTTATGGCTCTGAATGTACTCGATAGTGTTCAGGCAAAGACCCCACCACTTTTGGTCTCGTAGTTTTTCTTTACACTTCGCTCGATCAGTCAGGTCTTTTTGGTCGGCGGTTTTATCCGTTAAGTTAACCAAAACGGTGAGAGCATCAAGCTCCTTTCCATCGATATTGATATGTGGAGTAAGAGGGCGGAATGCTCGCTTTAATTCTACGTTCAAATCATCTGGTCTTGATTGTAGTAACTCTTTCAGACTCTCCATTTACCACCTCGATACATAGAAAGAGCGGTTAAATTCATCAGTTTGAAATTCGGCTAACCAAAGGCAGAAGATGTCGCCGAAATAAAATAAGTAGTCGTTAACCGCCAGAGGCATGTTTGGCTTAGTTTTACGATTTGGCTTTAAGATGCGCTGTTCTACCATTGAAGCTACCTCATCCATACTGCAATTGAGGAATACAGCAGCCTCTAAAGCGTTCATGCGTAGGTTAGCGATCAGACCGTTGCTATTCCATAAATGCGTCTCTATATGCCGTAGAAGCTCGCCTAAGACGATATTGTGCTGCAGGTTGCGCTCTGGTAATCGAATGGAACTAAAAAATATCCGCCCCATAAGATCTTTTACCCGCAATTCTTTTCTTCCAACAATTGCGTGATCTACGTTGAATTCGATTTCGCTATCAATCATAGAATGAAACGAGCTAGGCCAATTCGAGAAAAATTGGGTGAATAATAGATGGTCGAACTTATTGTCATTAAGATGGAGCCACCAATGAACCAACCCCCAACGGTAGCTTTTGGGGACGTCAGGTAGATTTTTAGACTCATTGCCGGCGAGCCAATTTGCGACAGTGAATATTGCCTCATGACTCACCTCTGAACTCTTTATGGCTATAGGTTCTTTGCAATTACTGCAATTTCCTTTCAACCTCGACTCTCGGTAGTCAAATTCAGACCCACAACTACAGGCAGTAATTAAAGGTGTATTATGAATGTGGCAGTGATCGTAACCCTCAAAATGCCAAAGGTAGGAGGCGTAGCCATTTTGTTGTAAACATAATGGGCAGCAGGGGATGGATTTAGTTCGAAGTAAACTACGAGGAAAAACTTCAGAACCTCGTATCACAGCACTGGTGGATGGAGAGTATTTTAAATTTGTTCTGTTAATTGCTAACCCAAGCAGCTCGGGCGGTTCATTAAACGTCAATTGAGCGAGCTTCAGGAGTGAAGCTATTCGGGCACTGGAACTGCTTTTGGCTGACGCAGGATTCATCTTGCAGATGTTAGTAGGGAAGGTCTGGAACCCTGAGAAGTCGATATCTTGAAGGTAACGTTTCGTGGCCATAAGAAAACGGTTCACATCTTCATAGCCATTTTTATTTGCAACTCGGATAAAGAAGCTCTCCAAGCTTTCGTTACTGTGTGGTTTGGGTCTTTGTAAAAGCATTAAGCTCCTCCTAATCCAAATATAGGAGTTACCAACATGATTAACCGAGTTTTACTTCAGATTGAGACGCTATAGACAAGTTTCCATTTTGTGTAACCTGGGTCTGCATTTCACTTAATTGAATATCAACTAAGGGACTATTGCTGTAAAGTATTTATCAATAAGTAAAGATAATTACGGAAGATAGAATGGCAACCTTGCTTAGTTGGCTTGGAAGAACAGACCTTGATCAGATGAAGCTAGATAAAACAGCTTCAATTGCGACTATTGCGTTAAAAGCGCCAGCATTTGATGATGTCGTGATTCTGGCTAGTACATGGGAAGATGAATGGCATGATTACAAAGAGTGGCTTGAAAAAAAACTTGCTTGTGCCGGGCGTTCCAATACTTCAGTAAAGATTCAACGTATCAGGTTGTCATCTCCAATTGATTACACTGCAATTACCAAAGTCATGCACAAGCAACTGGCTCATGTCTCTGATCAGGCTGATGGTATTTATCTAAATTTGACCTCTGGTACTCCTGCAATGACAGTCGTTTCTGTTCTACTTGGAAAGAGTATTGCGAAATGTCAGTTAGTTCAAACTACCCCTCAAGGTCAGTTAATCGAAGTTGATGTACCTGTAGACTTTTCTGCTGAGTATCAAAAATCTTCGTCAACAGCTATTGCTCAACTTGCTTCAAAAACACCGTCTCTCAATAGTGCTTTTGATTCGATTACGGCCAAATCTACTGTCATGCAGAACGTCATCAAGAAAGCACAACGATTGGCTTATGCTGATCTACCGGCTTTGCTACTCGGAGAAAGTGGTACCGGTAAAGAAGTGATGGCAAAAGGTATTCATAAAGCCAGTCCTCGTGCTGATAAGCCATTTAAAGCTGTTAACTGTGGTGCTTTACCTGAAAATTTGGTTGATTCCATTTTGTTTGGTCATGTAAAAGGTGCGTTTACAGGGGCACACCAAGATCATGCAGGGTTATTTGAGCAAGCAAATGGTGGAACATTATTTCTTGATGAAGTTGGTGAACTCCCTTTAGCCGTTCAAGTCAAATTACTTAGGGCATTGCAGCAGCAGGAAATTACAAAGGTGGGAGACGTTGCCACGAAAAGTGTTGATGTGAGGATTGTCGCTGCGACACACCGTGACCTTTTTAAAATGGTTTCTGACGAGTCTTTTCGTGAAGATCTTTTCTATCGGCTAGCCGTTGGAGTGATTGAGTTGCCTTCGTTAAGGGCGCGTTCAGAAGAGATCCCTTTCCTGATCGAAGAGTTGATGATCGAGATAAACCAGCAGATGAAGACTCATCCCTTATTTGAGAGTAAGAATATTTCCAAGTCTGCAATAGAATTTGCAGAAGCATACAGCTGGCCGGGTAATATTCGTGAGCTATGGAACACATTAAACCGAGCCGTATTATGGTCGGAAGGTAAAGAGGTCACTAAACAAGATTTGGACGTTGCGATAATAAGTCGTGACCTAAATTCGGCGAACAATGGTGAATTTAGGGTTCCTGGTGACCTTCAGCAACATATTGATAATATAAAGAAAAGTGCAATTGAGTCTGCGATGGATTATGCTGCTGGAAACAAATCTAAAGCTGCAAAATCGTTAGGTTTAAATAATCATCAAACGCTAAATAACTGGCTGAAAACGCTCAATTTAGAATCATAAAAACAACCAAGTTTGAAATTGGCGTAAACGTTGCAAAGTATCACTCATCTTAGGAGACAGAAAGGTGAAGAAGTCTATGAATTTTGAACATTTAAGAGAACAGTGGCCCGAGTTAGCTGAGCTTGGTGCTTTTGCTGAAACGTATGCCGTTGTTGATCCGCAAAGTGCTCTCGTGAAGCTACGTTGTTATGTTGAAAAAATTGTTGGTTACCTATACCAAGAACTTCACCTACCTGTTGCTCCCAATGCTTCAATGCACGACAAACTTGTCAGTGGCGCTTTTACCTCGGTTGTTGATAAAACCATTGCTGATAAGTTTCACGCTGTTCGCAAGGGGGGCAACAAAGCTGCTCATGAAGGGAAAGTCTCACAACATGATTCGATTTGGTTGTTGAAAGAGTCTTACTTTATTGGTTGTTGGCTCTATATGGCCTATGGCGACGGTGATATAGAAGGTTGCCCTAAATTTACTGTTCCAGACAATGCACCAACGGGTGAAGAGTCTAAAGCTGAGTTCAAGAGAAAGAACAAACTGTTACAGCAGAAGCTTAACCAAAATGATGACCTTCTTAAGAAAGCGCTAAAAGAATTAGAAGAAGTAAAGCAAGCGCAGTTAGAAGCTCAGAAACAAGCCGCTCAGCTGAAGCAGCAAACTGACCACGTTAAAGCCGATAAAATTCGCACTAATACCCTGTCACTAAAAAGCAGCTTTGACTTTAATGAAGCCGAAACTCGTAAGCGTCTCATTGATGCTGAATTACGCAGTGAAGGTTGGGATGTCGCTCTTGATAATGAAAGCACGGAACAGGTGTCAAAAGAGTACGAAGTCGACGGCCAACCAACCACAACAGGCAAAGGTCGCTGCGATTATGTATTGTGGGATGATAATGGCAAACCATTAGCAGTTATTGAAGCTAAGCGTACTCGAAAAGATGCCAATGCAGGGCGTGAGCAAGCGAAACTATACGCAGACGCACTAGAAGCAAGTACCGGCCAGCGACCAGTCATTTTCTACACTAACGGTTACGAAATCTATATTTGGGATGATGCTCAGGGTTACGCACCTAGACTGATTTTTGGCTATTACTCAAAAGACAGCCTTCAATATCTGATTCTTCAACGAGAAATAAAGAAAGATTTAAACAGCACACCCATTGATACAAAAGTTGCGGGTCGTTTATATCAAATGGAAAGCATCAGCCGTATTTGTGAGCGCTTTTCAGACAAGCATCGAAAGGCCCTTATTGTACAGGCAACCGGGACGGGTAAAACGCGAGTCTCTATTGCATTAGCCAAGCGCTTGTTAGATGCAGGTTGGGCGAAACGTATTCTGTTCTTATGTGACCGAAAAGAGCTACGTAAACAGGCTGGTAATGCGTTTAATGAGCACACTAAAGAGCCGCTTTTCATCAAAGGTAAAAGTAAGAAAGAACTAGCTTCAAAGGCGCGTATCGTTATCGCGACCTATCCGGGTATGATCCAAAATTATGAAGAGTATGATGTTGGCCACTTTGACCTGATCGTTGCTGATGAATCGCATCGTTCGATTTACAACAAGTACGGCGAGCTATTCAAATATTTCGATGCATTACAAGTGGGTTTAACCGCGACTCCTGTTGAGATGATTTCGCGCTCAACCAGTCAGTTGTTCGGCTGTGACTACAAAATGCCGACGGCGAACTACCCACTTGAGCAAGCGATTGAAGAGAAAAACTTAGTTCCATTTAAAGTCGTTACCCACACAACTCAATTCTTACGTGACGGCATTAAGGCAAGCGAACTGACGGATGAGCAGATTGCAGAACTAGAAGATCAAGGTATTGATCCAAACACTCTGGATTTCGATGCGAAGCAGGTTGATAAAGCCATATTCAATAAAGATACCAACCGAGCAATCATCCGCAACCTAATGGAAAAGGGGTTAAAAGATGTGGATGACCAACTTCCTGGTAAATCGATTATCTTTGCAAGAAACATAGCTCACGCCGAACTGCTAGTTGAGTTGTTTAGTGAAATGTACCCAGATATGGGTGGAAATTTTTGCCGAGTTATCCACTCAAAATATGAGAGAGCAGAAGAGCTTATCGACAACTTCAAAAGTACTGAAGGTAACGATGATGAAGTTACCATTGCCGTCTCGGTTGATATGTTAGACACCGGTATTGATGTGCCTGAATGTGTTAACTTGGTCTTTGCTAAGCCTATAAAATCAAAAGTAAAATTTTGGCAAATGGTAGGGCGTGGTACACGTTTATGTGAAAACTTGTACGGGCCTGGAGCAGATAAGAAGCACTTCCTCATCTTCGACCACTGGGGCAACTTTGAGCATTTCAAAATGAACCCAGATGAGGATGAAGGAACGCAAAGTAAATCTTTGGCGCAAAAAGTATTTGAAGCAAAATTAGTGCTTGCCGTCGAAGCGCTTAAAAAAGCAGAAATGGAAATCTTTGCCGACGTTATACCGCAGATTAAGGCAGACATTGACTCTCTAAATGATCAAACCATCGCGGTACGCGAGAAATGGAAACTAAAAGCACAGCTGAGTGAAGAAAAACGTTTAATGCAGATGGCGCCAGATACTAAAGCGTTACTCTTTGATGAAATGGCACCTCTGATGCAGTGGAAGAAGACTACTGGTGAAAGTGAAGCGCTGCGTTTAGACCTACAATTCTTACAATTGCAACTCACCAAACTGCAGCAGCCAAGTAAAGTTGAGTTAGAGGCATCGCCGATCTTAGACAAAGTCATCAGTCTGTCGATGCATCTCAATGAAGTGCGTAGTAAAGCGGCAACGATCAAGCAGATTCAACAACCCAACTATTTGAGTGATGCCGATTATTTTGCGGTAGAAACGTGTCGCCATAATTTACGCACGGTTATCCACTTGCGTGATAAAGGCGTAGCGCCTCCTGCGCCGCAAACGCCTATTATTGACCTACGTGAAGATCCAACGCTCTATGAAACAGAAGAGATTAAAACCGACATCATCACTGTGGATTACGAGATCTACCGTCAAGAAGTTGAAAAAACACTGACGCCACTGTTTGAATCTAACACTGTGCTACAGAAAATACGTGGCGGCCAAGCGGTGACAGAAGCTGATTTATCAACACTGAATGCACTGGTGCATACACAAAACCCAAATGTGGATTTACATACACTCAAAGAGTTCTTCCCTGAATCAACCGCCGAGTTAGACCAAATTTTACGAACGATTGTAGGGATGGATGAACAACAAATTGAGCATGAATTTACCGCATTCGTTCAACAAGTTCATACTCACTTGAACGCAAGACAGCAGCGTTTTATCGGCATGCTCAAGAATCACTTATGTCGTTATGGCAGCGTTGATATTGAAGCTCTTTATGACGCACCATTTAATCAAATTGACGATGCGGGATTAGACGGCGTGTTCCCAAACCCTGCTCAAGCAGATGTAGTTGAGCAATTTGTGCGTCGCTTTAGCGTGCATTTGGGTAATAAACAATCAAGCGTCGAGAAAGCAGTGAATTAGCCCTTTGGTTAAGCCAGCAAGCTGATTACACTACAACCATTAAAAACCAGCGGCTACTACCTTGAATGAGGGCCTTGAATTAAGGCTCTGAATACGCCGTTGGTTGCTCCCGAACTAGCTTTGCCGAAGAATTAAGCAAGCAGTCAAGCGAAAAACTAAGAGAATGAATAATGATTACATCAGGTGCACTAAAAAGCCAAATCGATAAGCTATGGGAAGAGTTCTGGACCGGTGGTATCACCAACCCTTTAACCGTCGTTGAGCAAATTACTTACCTGATGTACGCCCGTATGTTAGACATGAATGAACGTAACGATGAGAAGCGTAGCGCTCGTACTGGTAAGCCATTCACTCGTCGTTTTCCTATGAGCGAAGATAAAGAGAAGGATAAGCAACATATCCGCTGGGAAAAATTTCGTCACTTAGGTGCGGAAAAGCTTTACCCATTGGTTAAAGACGAGGTATTTCCCTTCTTTAAAGAGCTGACCAGCGATGACACCTTGTTTGCTGAGTTTATGAAAGATGCTCAGCTAATGATTCAAAAGCAATCGCTATTGGTGAAGGCGGTTGAGTTGGTGAGTGAGCTACCGCTAGAAAACAAAGACGTAAAAGGTGACTTGTACGAATACCTGCTTTCGAAATTAACTACTGCAGGTATCAACGGTCAGTTCCGTACACCGCGCCATATCATCCGAGCCATGATCGAAATGCTCGATGTTGAAGAAACACATCGCATTTGTGACCCTGCTTGCGGTACTGGCGGCTTTCTTTCATCGACGTACGAATACCTGTTAGAGAAATACTCTTCACCAGAAGGCACCGAGAAAGAGCAAGCATTTGACGTAGAAGGTAAGCCAGTATTAGATATTGACGGTAATCCGGTATTTAATTATCTGTATGCAGGTGACGAGCTTGAAAATCGCGCCCATATCGATTACGACATGTTCCACGGCTTCGATTTTGACTCTACCATGCTACGTGTTGCGGCAATGAACTTGGTGATGCACGGTGTAAAACAGCCGGGTATCCACTACCAAGATACATTAAGCCAAAGCTTTATTGAACGCTTCCCCGATGAGGCAAAAAATGGCTTCGATATCATCCTAGCTAACCCGCCATTTAAAGGCAGCCTAGATGAAGAAGATGTCGATCCTGCCATTCTAAAAGTAGTTAAAACCAAAAAAACCGAGCTACTGTTTGTTGCTTTGATTCAACGCATGCTTAAGGTTGGTGGCCGTAGTGCGACTGTTGTGCCTGACGGTGTTTTATTTGGTAGTTCTAAAGCGCACCAAACGCTTCGTGCACACTTAATTGAAGATAACCAGTTAGAAGCTGTTATCTCACTACCAAGCGGTGTGTTCAAGCCATATGCCGGTGTGTCTACCGCAATTATCATCTTCACCAAAGGTGGCAGTACCGATAACGTTTGGTTCTACGATGTACAGGCCGATGGTAAATCACTTGACGATAAACGTACCCCAATCAAAGATAACGACTTACCTGATCTTGTTACTCAGTACAAAGCGTATCAAGCGGCGGTAATGGCGGGTGAGTCAACCGAGCAATGGGCGAATAAAAAACAAAAAGCTTTCTTGGTGGCGAAAGATGATATCAAGTCGAACAAATATGATCTGTCGATCAATCGCTATAAAGAAGTAGTCTATGAGCAAGAAACTTATGAAGAACCAAAAGTGATTTTAGGCAAACTCAAAGCCCTCGAGAATGACATTCTAGCTGACCTAAATGAGTTGGAGTCGATGCTATGAGTTGGCCCGTCGTAAGCTTTGGAGACGTAGCCCAGTTTATTAATGGTGATAGAGGGAAAAACTACCCATCAAAAGGCTCTTTTGTTGATGAGGGTATCCCATTTATTAATGCTGGTAATCTAAGCCTTGTTCATACTATTTATGCAGATGCGCTCAATTACATAACTGAGGATAAGTTCAATTCATTGAACAGCGGGAAAATCGAAAAAGGGGATATCCTTTTTTGTTTGCGAGGCTCTCTAGGTAAGTTCGCATTGGTTGACTCAGATATGAAAGGGGCAATAGCTTCATCTCTTGTGATCATTCGCGTGAATGAGAAAATACACATCGATTATTTGAAGCACTACTTAGGTAGCTTTCTTTGCGAAAGAGAGATTCAATTATATGAAAATGGCGCTGCTCAACCGAATCTATCAGCAACTGATTTGAAAACTTTTCAGATCCCACTCCCCCCACTAGATGAACAAAAACGCATCGCTACCATTTTGGATAAAGCCGATGCGATTCGCCAGAAACGTAAACAAGCCATTGACCTTGCTGATGATTTTTTACGCAGCGTGTTCTTGGATATGTTTGGTGACCCGGTGACGAACCCGAAGGGGTGGGAGACAAAAACAGTCAAAGAATGTCTTGAGGCTAAGATAATTCTTGATGTCCAAGACGGGAATCATGGTAATAGCCATCCAAAGGTAAGCGATTTTTCTTCGGAAGGTATCCCATTCTTGGCGGCTAACGTGATTCGAAAAGGCAAAGTACTATTTGATAGTTGTTATTATCTGTCTTCAGAATGGTTAGATAAATTGCGTATTGGGTTTGCAAAACCTAGGGACGTTTTGCTATCTCACAAAGGAACTCTTGGTTTAACAGCCGTGCTTGATAGTACGTATGATGATTATATTTTTAGCCCTCAAACCACTTACTATAGGCTAGATGAACGCACTCTAATACCCGAATATTTGAAAGGGTATTTTGACACGCAATCATTTCAAACATTGTTAGAAAAAGAAGGTAAGCAGTCCACGAGAGCTTATATCGGTATTACACGCCAAAAGGAGCTTCCACTCATGCTTCCTCCCATGGAAGAGCAACTTAAATTTGTCAAGTTGGTCTCAAGTTATAACCAGTGGTACGCAAAGCTAAACAGTACTAACGTGTTTCTGAAAGAATCTTTTAACTCTTTATCTCAAAAAGCATTTTCAGGTCAGTTATAAATTTCAGAGGCATCTTCGGATGCCTCTTTTTTTGATCAAAGGTTAGGCCTGTTCTACTTTAAATAACGTTAAACAGCATTGCTTTCCGTTGGTGGTTTCAACGGCATAAAAGTTAAGCCTAGATCGCAATAGTACTCACCACATCAGTGGTTATCCAAATAATCTATTTTCTCTAAACTTAACCGTAAAATTAATTACACCTTGGTAATTTAACTTCCAAAGTTAAAGTGTGATTACCGACTTATTCCTTGATAAATCAACTTGTTACTAATCGGAATGTTTGTTGCAATGCATTGGCTTGTATAAAAATGGCTAAGTGCGAAGTATTTGGCCGGCTTACAGTTAAGGTTAAGTAAATAAGGTTAGGTTATTAATGGATACTACGTCCCCCAGCGCACTTGAACCTACAAGTGCGATACTCGGCTCTACTTCGGTTAATGGTTGCCTACGAGCCATTTTGACGAAGCGAGAACTATCTCAGCCAACAGGTCAGCCGCTCTTTACCTATCAGCTATCAGAATCCGAATATCATCACTTACGAACCAGTTTAAAAAACCAAAAATTGCCAACAAGATTGCACGGAGATAGTAGCTGGTGTGCCGCTTTTTGCCTTTTTAGTGCTGAATGGTATCGACGTCAATATCAAGGTGGATGGAGCTGGAGTGGTATATCAAGCAGCTTAGAGTTTGAGTTAGATGCTAACCAACGTAGTAAAGTAATAAAAACAGGTTTTAAATATTGGCAGCGTACGGTTAGCCAATATAACGATGAAAGGCATAGTTTTCTTGGTTCAGTATTTCGAGAGGGCGGTTTGCCCTATGGGCTGCTAGCGAGTGAAGGCGGCCGTTTCCAAACAATCTTTAAACGTATTCTTAGGTTTTTTGACGACGCTCAGGAATTTGGCCAATCGCCTTTTCAGTTAGTGTCGGAGGGCCTTGAACATTTACCTGAGGCATTTAGACAAGAAACGACGGTTGATCTAATCACTAATATGGCGGAGCTATTGCTGCGTTTAACTGACGAATACAACCTGCAACAACAAGAGCAACCAGCCGATCATTTAGACACCCAATTACCCAATTGGAGAGACCTATTTCCAATCCCGCTTGATGTAGACACCGGAAGTGAATTTCTCACTGGCTTGCTGACTTCAGCCTCCGTTCAGCGAAAAGATAAATCACAACAAACAAAACGAATTATTTGCAGGCAAAGGCTTTCGAACAATGATGATTTGGGCTTTGTTGCTCAAATTAAATTGATGAAGGCGATACCTATGCCTTTTAAACGCGAAGCATTGATTAACAGTCGAGTTGAGTTATTTATACAAGAAGGCAATAGAGTAATTGCAGAGCTAGGCATTGGTCATACAACCTTTGAAGGAGAAACGACGAAGGTTATTTTACGAACTCCTGCTTGTGAATTTCGTCGCCAAGCTATAGAGCAAGATCTGTACTTAGTCGTATTGCAAGCCGGTGTTGAGCTTCATCGTGAAGAAATCGCTAATTCTGATCTCGCTATGAATGAGATGCCCATTGTGCTTAAGTCAGACGGTGAACATGATTGGGTCGTTGGACAAGGAAGTGTAAATGTTAAAGCAGATCAACTGAAAGCTATCTTATCAAAAGGTTCGACGTACACTGCCGAGTTTCCAGAATTGTGCACATCAGTAACGACAGAACACTGCCAGTTTGTCCACTTTAGTGGGGAAATTAAGGTTAATTATTATACTGAAGATGATGAGCATGATACTTATGTAATATCAACGCGACAGTCTGCAGTCTTAGCAGAGCAAGTGAGCGTTCGAGGTGTCAAATTACAATATTACTCAAGTACTGGACAACCTATCTATCTGGGGTTGCCAACCATTACCAGCCAAGAAGCGCATACAGAATTATGGTTAGGTAATAAACCACTAGGAGAAACGCATCAAGCTGGCTTGTTTGGTATCCAATCAGTACGTTTAAAGGCGAGTGGTAATCGAACAATGCTTCGTAAACGCTTCGCTATTCTTCCGCAATCATTCGGCATTGAACTTAAGCCGTCTAAGCAGGCTAATAGTGGTTTTGTCGATCTTCATTGTGAAAGGAACTTATTTGTATCCATAGAAGGCGAACAGGTCTCCTATAAACAAACCAATATAGAAGGTGGCAAGAGAATAACGGTGACAGCTGAAGGGTCACCGCCAGCGGATATTATTCTCTCTATCAGTGCTAACTTGATGGCTGACCCGATAAAAGTACGGGTACCTTTTCCAGCCTCAGGAGCGTTAACCTTTGACAAACATGGTAACGGTCTAGCCAATCGTATCACCATCGATGATTTATTAGGTGCACGTATTCAGTTTTTCCCGCGTGTAGATGTAGCGGCAAGTTACCATATTGAATTGAAAGGGCCGACGAGGTCTCGTGATGCGTCTTATTATTGGGAGTACAAGGTTGCAGATAAGGTGCTAGAGGTCAGCTTATATGAGTTTCGCCATCGAATTCGCGAACTATTGGCAGCATCTGGTGAACTTGATGATGAAATCCGAATGGTTATTGGAGGGTCGGGTTGTAGAGAACAACAAACTATCATTGGACGATATGCCACAGAAGCTCAACAGCTAAATGACACTGTGAGCTTTAATGTAAAACTGGAAAAAGAACTCATTATTAAGCCAGAATTGATTAATTTGGCTGACCCAGCAGAAAAACCGCACGCCCTTCAACAAAGATATTCCAATGGCGTAGCGACAGGCGTATTCGAGCTAAATACAAAATTATCTCAGCCAGCGTTAATCGTTCCTTCAAACAAGACTCAGTTGGCTTTTCGCGCGAAGTTTATTCCAAGTCGTGAGCCTATTGAACATTCTAGTGATGTTAAAACTTTAAATAAGGCGGTTGCGTTATTTCATCCAGTAACTAACCCAAACGCGATAGCCGATGTGCTCCCAATGTTAGCGAATGACTTTAATCACAGTAGCTGGCGCTTTATCAACGATTTGTTTGCTAATTACTCGCATCTTCCGATGGCGACCTTTGAAGTGTGGAAGGCAATAGTGACGAATACGACTTGCTTATCGGCTCTTGCGTTTAAAGCCGATAACCCCGCTCAATTAATGGAACGTTTGAAAGTTGAGTTCAATGTTATTTGAGAGCTTATACCGCTGAGTATTTGGCGGTCACATACTGTTAAGTATCGCCAGATGTTGCTAGATATAGGGCTGCCTGAAAAAGTGGTGGATAACAAAGTTAAGAGCAAGCTAGAAACTCTTTCTGAATTTACCCCATTGTTTGAAAAGCAGTGCCGAGCACTAATTGACGATCAATTTACTCAGCAAACAACCAATTTATCAGCTGTGTTTCAATACTTTCTACCGAAATGGAGCCAGGACTTGATGCGAGTTCACTTGTCTGACCGTGAATGGCCTAAAGCATTTGGCTATGACTTAGAAACATGGTGCCAGAAACATTGCGAATCGCTTATTCATTTTGAAGTAAACCGAAGTTCACACAAAAGTGTGCTTTATTTCCCTATTTTTGCCGCTGCAGTGGCGTGTGGAAAAGTGCAACTGGAAGAATTGTCACCGTCACTTTACCCCATAGATTATTTCCATCTACGACAGATTGTCGAGTTTGACCGTCATTGGTTTAACCCCGTATTTCAAAGTGCATTGTGCGTATTTTCCCAAGAGGAAGCTTAAATGAAGCAATATTTTTCCACTCTAAAACAACAAGCTAATAGCCGAGCAAAAGAGTCAACTTTAAGTATTTTGGGTATCAATAACCCGGCGCTTAGAAACCATTTAAGCGAGAGAATGGAAACGGATGAAAAATTTGTTCACGGCCCGGTGTTTGAGCAAATGTTCTCTTGGGAAGCAGACGAAATAACGATAGAAGACCTTTCTACCCCTGAATATAACAACCTACTCAGCCCAGAGCTACTAGACGCGCTAGATGTCGCACCGCATAAAGAGGGGTGTAAAAGAGACAGTAGCTGCAAGTGTAAGTATGTTCTGAATCGAGAGATAAAGCCGTACAAACATCAACTAGAAGCATGGAGAGGTTTGCTTGACCCTCGCCCCCAATCCCAAATTATCACTAGTGGTACAGGTTCGGGTAAAACAGAGTGTTTCATGGTACCAGTTCTCGAAGATTTGTATCGAGAAACACAACAGACCAACAGTTCGCTAACCGGGGTGAGAGCGCTATTTTTGTATCCTTTGAATGCGTTAATAAACTCGCAGAAAGAACGACTGAATGCTTGGACGACACACTTTAACGGTGATATTCGTTTTTGTCTGTATAACGGTAATACGCCTAATGACCTTAAAGCTCAAGATAGGCAAAGGCAAAAAAATCAGCCTCAGGAAGTGCTTTCGAGGACGTTGATGCGAGACAACCCAGCTCCTATTTTGGTCACCAACGGAACCATGTTGGAGTATATGTTGGTGAGGCAAGCAGATGCTCCCATTATCCAGCAATCGCAGGGCAAGCTGCGTTGGATCGTATTAGATGAAGCGCATACGTATATTGGTTCCCAAGCCGCTGAACTTGCTTTGCAGCTAAGACGTGTGATGCAAGCTTTTGATGTTAAGCCAGAGGATATTCGATTTATTGCTACGTCCGCAACAATTGCGGGCGCTGAAGCAGAAACGCAACTTAAACAATACCTCGCTAGGCTAGCTAATGTCGGCGTAGAGCAGGTAGCCGTCATTGGGGGGAGACGCGTTGTTCCGGGCTTACCCAAAGTAACACCAGCAAACCTAACCATCAGTGAAATAGAAGCGATAGATCCAGAAGGTGAACAACCTAAAGAGAAGAAGCTAAGTCAAAACTCGGAAGTATCAGAGCGTCGATACTCTGCTTTAGCGAGTTCCAAACTAGCCGTTAGAATACGAGCGTTGTTAGCTGGCGACAATATAGGTCCGGTACATTACGCTGAATTGCTGGATAAATTACAACCTTATGATTTAAACGAAGCAGAATTATGCCGATGGCTAGATATCTGTACCGGAACCAAGCAGTTTCATAACAGTGAGGCCTTTTTAAAGCTTAGAGCTCACTATTTTCAGCGCACATTGCATGGTTTGTGGTGCTGCATTGACCCAAATTGTGCGAATAAGAAACAGTCTAAACTGAATGGCGCATGGCCATTTGGTCTTGTTTATAGTGAACATCGTCAGAAATGTCATTGTGGGTCTGCAGTACTTGAATTGACATTTTGCAATGATTGTAATGAACCACACCTATTAGCCATAGACCAAAATGGTCAATTGCAACAATGTACCGGGAAAATAAGCGATGAATTTTCGCTACTTGATGAAGAAGAAAAAGAGGTAGATGAAGAGCGCTCAGATCAGTGTTCCAAAAAGACAACGGCAAGTAATACTCAAATCGTTATTGGTTCAAAACAGAGCGATGAATATGAATACCAATTAAAAGGATTTGATAATGCTGGGTGTGAAGAATCTTTGGAAAACAGTTCAATTCACTTAGCTGTGTTGATGAGTGAATCGCAACAGTGCTGCGAATGTGGTTACTCAGGTAGAGGTCAGTACAGTAAAGCGTTACGAAGAGGGTTGTTGGGTGCACCATTTTATACAGCAAATGCGGTACCAACAGTATTAGAATACTGTCCGGATATTGAAGTCGATAAAGAATCCAAAATAGGTCCTAATTCTGTCCCGGGTCGAGGGCGTCGGTTAATTACTTTTACCGATAGCCGACAAGGAACGGCAAAAATGTCCATTCGAATGCAGCAAGAAGCAGAGCGCTCTCGATTGCGAGGTTTAGTATTTAAGGAGCTTCGCAGGCATGTTGAAGAGAAAGTCGTTATAGATGAGGCGTTACTCGACAGCGTAAAGGACTACTTGAGTATGCCTATCGACAAATTACGAGTCATGTTGCCATCCATCGAACAATCCATGCCTGAAGATGCAAAGGCACTAAAAGAATATATTGATGTTGTCAGTAGTTCGGTTGCTATACCTTTGCCTCAAACGATCCCTTGGTCTGAATTGGCAGCTGTTATTAAGCAAGATAACGATCTAAAAGAGTCGATGTTAAAAGAGAACAAGCGGCTATCGCCAGAAATTTTCGATGACTCGACCGGACCTTTACGACTCACTCAAATGCTATTGACGAGAGAGTTTGCGAGACGGCCAAAAAATAGAAACAGTCTAGAGACTCAGGGGTTGGTCAAAATAGTCTACCCAGGATTGGATAAAATCGATGTTGTTCCGGAGCTTTGGGAGAATTACGGCCTAACGGTAAAAGATTGGCGTGATTACCTTAAAGTTTGTTTGGATTTTTTTGTCCGCGAAAACTCTTATATAACCATTGATCGTGAATGGATTCGTTGGATCGGTATGCACTTTTCACCTAAAACATTATTAGGGCCAGATGCTAGTGATGTCGATGAAAACAGAGCGAAGAGTTGGCCGTTAGTGCGAAAAGGCAGTAAACGTCAACAACGTATAATCACTCTGCTCACTGTTGCCACAGGAATTGATATTACGAGTACATTAGGGGAAGACACGGTTAATGGTTGGTTGATTTCTGCATGGAATGCATTAACTGGATCAAAAATTTTACAAGATTCAACAGCAGACAAACAATATAGTTTGAACCTGACTAATGTCAGCTTTTCTTTGATGAATTCGGCTTATATATGCCCGATTACGAACAAGCTGTTGGACACTACGTTTAAAGGGATCACTCCTTATATTCCGTTTAAAGGCCAGTTAGATAGCAACCTATGTGAAAAAGTGAAACTTCCCGCGGTATGGGCTTTTGAAGGGAGTGACGACTTCTTACTTTCATTGATTCTAACGCGTAAGGATATTGAAAAATCATCGGAAGTGAGATCACTTAGAGAGCAGAATTTGTGGACGGACATTAATGACCGAACAGTAGAGGGTGGTTTTTACTATGCTTCAGCAGAACACTCTGCGCAACAATCCGCTGAGCGACTTAAAATCTATGAGGATGAGTTTAAAGTTGGCAGGAAAAATGTCCTCAATTGCTCAACAACAATGGAAATGGGCGTTGACATCGGGGGTATTACAGCGGTAGTGATGAACAATGTGCCGCCACACCCTGCGAACTATCTTCAGCGAGCAGGTCGCGCTGGTCGATCTAAAGAATCTAGAGCGATAAGTTATACGCTGTGTAAAAGTAACCCGCATGATACGTTGGTTTTTAATAACCCGAAATGGCCATTTACTACCGTTATACCAGCTCCTCATGTTGAATTTTCGTCTGAGAAATTGGTGCAGCGCCATGTGAATTCATTTTTGATGGGACGCTTCTTAATTGAAGAGGTTGGATTAACGAATAAAGAGAAATTTAACTTAGATCTTGAGTGGTTTAATGCGAAGCTTAACGGTGAAAAATCTATAGCAGAACGTTATATTAATTGGCTAAAAACGTGTGATAAGAGATTTGAATCAGCTTTATCTACTTTAATTGAAGGTACTGAGTTGAAAAAAATTCCTTTGACACAAATCTGTAAGCGCTCGGCAAAGAAAATAGAGGAAATAACCACGCGTTGGCTAAAAGAGTATCAATACATAGAAAATGAATTGGTCGGTGTTGATCCAGATGGACCTTACGCTTTTAAGCTAAATAGTGAAAAGTCCCGTTTATGTAGAGAGTACTTACTACGGGATTTAGCGACAAGGGCGTTTCTGCCTGGATATGGATTCCCTACTGATGTCGTAAACTTGGATACCGATAATATCGTCGATTTTAGAAGGCAGCTTCAATTTAGGAATCTAAGCAAACTTGATCGAGAGGATAATGTTTCTATCAATCGAGGGTTACCAAGCCGAAATCTAGCTGTTGCAATTCGAGAATATGCCCCAGGTTCAGAAATAGTTCTTGATGGGCGAGTACATCGGGCGGCAGGCATTTCTCTTAACTGGCAGAAAATTCACGTTGATGGCGCGAAGGATTCACAGAAATTTGACTTAGCTTGGCGTTGTCCTGGTTGTGGCCAGACAGGTTACGAAACGGATCTGGAAGTACAATCTGATTCAAATTCTCTCGTGTGTACCAATATCGCTTGTGGACAAAGTATCCCTGATAATACTGACTGTAGAAAAAAAGTGATTCAACCTACAGGTTTTGTCACTGATTATTATCGAGAGCCAACAAATAATATTTCGAATAATAATTATGTTCCAGTACAACCTTCTTGGGTTATTGCATCCGGTACAGCGACACCATTACCCATGCCTGCACTTGGTTATATGGTGGCGGATACTAATGGAAAGGTCTTCCATCATAGTTCTGGGTTGTCCGGTAAAGGATACGCGTTATGTATGGCTTGTGGCCGCGCAGAGTCGATGACAGCGAAAGGTGAGTTGCCAAATGCGCTTAACTTTGAAAAAACACATAAGCCCCCGCGTCCTAGTAAGTTCGATAAAGATGAAGTAGGTCGACACGCTGATTGTGATGGGTCAGCCAAGATAATGTCTTCAATTCATTTAGGTATTAACTCTCGAACCGATGTATTTGAGCTGGTGATTAAAAACCCCAAAACGGGTGAATATATACCTGATAATGAGCAGGGTCGGAAAGTAGCGACTACATTAGCTGTGGCATTACGAAAGTGTTTAATCGAGCAACTTGGAGTATCTACAAATGAGGTCCAGTATAGCGTTAGGCCAACAGTTATTGGTGAGAATCAACACGCATTAGTGCTACAACTGTTCGACAGCGTGGGCGGCGGTGCCGGATTTTCGACTTCCGCGCCATTTCATATCTCTAAGATATTAAATGGATTAGTTGGAAAACTTGATTGTAGGAAGCATTGTGACGCGTTTTGTCCTGAATGTCTTTTAGAGTCGGATTCGAGACACGATACCGATAAACTCGATCGCATGTTAGCAATAGAATGGTTAGGAGATGATTTTAAGCACTACGTATCACTTGCTACTAAGCACCAAAACCTTATCAATGATGGAAAATACTGCCCTCAAACTATTGAGGCGCAACTAACCGATTTACTCAATGAGAAAGTATCGGAATGTTTGTTTGTTCTTTCTTCTGAAGTCGAAAGTTGGGATACATCTCTTGTCTTGATGAAATCGAAATTGCATGAACTATTGGCGAAGAATATAGCTGTTTCAATAGTCGTCCCGAAAGTTGATTTTCCTGAAGAAATTCTGAGTTTTTTAAGGGAAATACAAAAAATCGGGGTTCAACTTAGATATGGAAAAGAATGTGGGGCGATTGTTTTTCAAGGCTTAACTGGTAGCGGTTGGTCAACACTGGCTAACCTTGATATTAAAGCAACCACCCCTGGAGAGTATTGGCTTACAGCGGAAGATATTTCCATTATTTCTTATAGTGAACCAGAAATAGCGACAACTCCTTTCGAATTAGACTCCATGGAGCCAACTCACTTGTTAGGAGCTGTTCATGTTGATCTCACGACTGAATTAAATGGACCGCTATCAAACTTCGGTAGTGGCTTTATTAAGCTATTGAAAAGTAAAGATGAGCGATTAGCAAAGCTGCTTAAAGAAGGTGAGTTGAAAAGTATTTCATATTCGGATAGGTATCTCCAAAGTCCCGTTTCTTTGTTGTTGTTAGCTGAGGTTCTCAAAGTACTAGGAGAAACATCGGATTGCCAAATAGAAGTCAACAGCTGCTTTGATGAACAAAATAGAAATCCATTTGCTGTTAATCATGATTGGAACGATCGCTACGATTATGACGCTATATTTAATGCGTGGTTGACTCATATGGCCGGCAAAAAAGTAAATACCAACATAATTGATAACAAACGAGAAGTACCGCACCGAAGAGCAATACAATTGCATTTTTCTACTGGTGATATCGTTGAAGTAACTCTAGATCAAGGCTTTGGGTATTGGCGTTTAGATCTCGCTGGCGGGATGCATCGATTTGATTTCATGAGAGATACACACGATCAGATAAAGAGGCTAATTGAGGTTTATAAATTGGCGAAGGTGTCTAATAGTGCTAGCTGGTCTACTTGGATAGCGGTTAACGTGTTGTAAGCATTTCAAATGTTAAAAGGTAAAATATGAAAATAACGTCACTGACTGTTGGTGGGTTTAAGGGAATAAAGACAAAGGCTGTCATTCCGTTGGCACCTATCACGCTTTTCTTTGGTGCGAACAGTACGGGTAAAAGTACTGTTTTGCATGCGTTGTTATATTTGTACGAAGTAGTCGCGAAGCGGAACTTTGATGCTCAACATAGTTCAATAGCGGGCGAGGCCCTCTATTTTGGTGGATTTCAAAACCTAGTTCATGGCAAAGACTTAAATGGCACTATTACTATAGGTGCCACTCTTGATTTTAGGGATGGTGCAACGGATATTTGGGATGAGTATTTGTCCGATTCTGAGCGTTGGTTACTCGAATCTTATTTAGGCTTTACTCCTGATTCAGAAGCGGATGAATTTAATTTCGAATTAGATATTAGATGGGATCACCTTAAACAGAAGACATTCGTCAGCCGTTATGAATGTAACAGTAAAGGAAATGAGTTGTGTTGCATCGAATCGCAACCAGGTAAACAACAAAGTAGCATCACTCATTATCAACCGTTACCTCATTGGCAAGTAGATGAATCGTTCTCATTAAACAACTTATTTGATTCGGGAGAATGGGAAGAAATGTTCCTGAAAGGTCAGGATGCATTACCTAATATCTATACTCGTCTAGATCTATCTAATGCTCCATTCTCTTGGAATAATGTGTTTCCTGAACATCCTTTAGCTGCAAAGTTATTTGCAGAAGCGACATCTTCTCAAGCAATATTAGCGCCCATGAAATTGTTGGTGAAAAAGCTAGAAGACTTCATTCATATCGGGCCACTACGTGTTGTGCCAAATCGTTCGATGGTGTTAAACAATAAAACCAGCCCACAGCGTTGGTATGATGGGACTGCGGGTTGGGAGACGTTCGCTTACTCGAATGAAAGTGTTAAAGCTAAGACCAATGAGAAATTTACAAACAATGATTTCTTTGGCACCAATTATTGTTTTGAAGCACCTAATCACGGTGAAGCAAGCTTGATTGAGAAAACCGTTATCCTCAAAGACTCGCACACAAACATACATTTATTGCCATCAAGCGTAGGTGTTGGCGTTTCTCAAGTATTCCCATTCGTTGTTGCCACATCACTTGAGCAAGACCTTATCGTTTCGTGTGAGCAACCTGAATTGCATATTCACCCCAAATGGCAGTTAGCTTTAGGGGATATGATGCTGGAGGCGACAAAGCAAAACCTAGATCGGATGTTTTTGATTGAAACCCACAGCGAACATTTGTTGTTGAGGCTACTAAAACGTCGCCGCCAAACCGCAGATGAAGAGATCGAATACGAACCATTTGGTTGCAAGAAAAGTGATGTCCAGATTGTTTTTTGTGAGCAGTCAGAAGGCAAAACTCGTTTGATTCCAATCAAAACAACTGATGAGGGTGAGTTTGATGCACCTTGGCCAAATGGCTTCTTTGAAGAAAGAAGAGAGGAGCTGTTCTGATGCTACATTTGGAATTTGCAGTTGCGCCTACTGAAGTCAACTCTTTGGCCGACTTAGCTCTGTTGGATGCGCGACTAGGGTTTGACCGTGGGGCTGTGTTGTCTGGTTTTCCAAAAGCTTGGTTTAGAGATGTCTCTGACCAATTAAGGCAGACGCACAATGGAACGTCGCTGGATAAAGCAACAGAGCGACTTAGAACTTTCAAAAATAATAAGACAGTTGCGTTTACTCGAACGTATCAAGAAGGTAGTTGGGTAGATGCAGCTACAGAAAGCCATGGAAATGTGCCGTTTCATAGATTAGTCGAGCAATCATTTACTCTGTTACCTGTTTTTGTTTCTTCGATTACTGAGTTAGAAGACCCCGACTTTAACTACAACTCTCAATTTCCTCGAGATGCATTGTCTCTAGCTCAAGCAGCTACCGCACTTTTACTCGGTACGGAGAAAGTTACAATTTACGACCCATTTATTTGTGTTACTAAATCGGGTTATCGTAAAACGCTGCTTGAACTTATGAAGTTATGTAAAAAGGCTGAAGTAGAGTTTCATATTTTTTCAGAAGAAGACGGAAAACCAGCTTGGGGTCGAACAGAACAAGCTCTAATGGAACTAAAAGCTGTTATGCCAGGGAACATTAAGCTGTACTGGTATTGCGCAGATGATGATGGTTCGGGTTTTTTACATTCTAGAGGTTTATTCACAGCCAAGGGTGGTTTGATCTACGACAGGGGGTTTGCAGAACCAAGTGATAGAGATCAACGTCAAGAGCTCACAGATATAACTCCGATGCCCAACGATTTGCTTCAAGCGAAAGCAAATTCTTACAACACGTCTCTTCAATATGAAGACTTTGATCTCGTGAGAGGTGTTTGGTCCTCGCATCCCTAATGAACAATTGGGGTCTGTAACTTGATGCGATACATGTGGCAGGATTAATTAAATATTAATCCTGCTCTCTAGCTATGGATTTAATTATGCATTTACAACTCAGCGCTACTAAGGCTCTTAACAAATGGCTTAAAAACGATTTCCCGCGCTTATCAGTAGAAGCGGGCAAACGACCAGGAGTCAATAAACTAAGCTCGGATGCCGCTGCTATGAGCTCGCCGAAAGGCTAAAAATTGAGTGGTAATTTGCCTTCGTTGAAGCTTTGGAAAGCTACTCCTTGGAAATTTATGCTTTGAAAGATAAGGGCTTAATCCGCCGTTATGACATTGCCATGTTGCTATCAAAGCTCAATGACATTGAGCTCACACTGAACTGGATAAAAAACACCGTTCTGAGTGTTAACGGCCATATTGCTGACGCTGCACAGTGGGTCACGCAAACCTTGGATGATAGGAATCTCGATCGATTGAGCCAAATGCTGGCGCTTGAAATTTCTAGCTATATCAATTCTCAAACCAAAAGCATCAAAGTGAACAACAAGAAGCAGTGCTTTATCCCGATCGAGCGGTTGCTCGACTATGCCCAATAAGTCACGAAAGTAACCCCACCCTCTGATGACATGAGTAATGTAGTTCTGTTTAGGGGCGAGTTAATTTTATTGACTCATCTGAAGGTAACAATATTTACTATAGGTAAATATTATTACAGTTCATATCTTCGCATCTCAATGCAATCCCAATAAAAACAATATGTTACAATGTGGCATGTTAGTTGATTAGTAACTCTTAACTTTCATAGAAAAAGGAAAAAGTTATGGGTTACGAAATTGATTTTTTAGGTGTTGGTGAAGAGTCTAAGAGTGGTGATGCAATCGCACTTCGCTACGGTAATCTACACGGTCATCGTGACGAGCAAACGGTAGTTGTGATTGATGGTGGTTTTCAAAGTACAGGTTCAAAGATTATTGATCACATCACCACTTGTTTCGGTACTTCCAAAGTGGACTTGGTCATTAATACTCACGCTGATCAAGACCATATCAACGGTTTGGAAACCGTCCTCAATGAACTCGAAGTAAAAGAACTTTGGATTCATCAACCGTGGCTACATAATCAAGGGCTTGCTGATAAATTCAAAGATGGACGCGTGACGGACAATAGCTTAGGGGATCGCCTTAAGCAAAACCTCGAAAAAGCTTGGTCATTGGTTCAGTTGGCTGAATCGAAAGCGGTTACTGTACGTGAACCTTTTACGGGTTTAACGGACACAGGAGGTGGTGTTAAGGTTCTTGGTCCTTCTGTTGAATACTACGAATCCCTCATTCCTGATTTCGATGGCATGCCGGAAAAAGCCATTGCAACGAATGCATTAGAAAGCTTTTTTGACAAAGTGGCCGCATCTATTAGTCGTTTCTTTGCCATTTGGGGTGAAGACCAGATTGATGATGACGGAGTCACATCGGCGAAGAACAACTTAAGTGTAATCACCCAATTGGTCGTCGAGGGAAGGCGCTCTGTTTTTACTGGGGATGCGGGCATTCAGGCTTTGGATTACGCGGCAGATCAAATCGAGCAGTGTACGAGCGGAGCAGAGCTTCGATTTATGCAGATCCCACATCATGGCAGTAAGCGTAACATCGGGCCGACAGTTTTAAATCGTTTGGTTGGAGAGCCTATCGGGCAAGGTTCGTCTCGTAATATTACGGCGATTGCCTCTACTGCTAAAAATGGTGAGCCTAAGCACCCACGAAAAGCGGTTATGAATGCTTTTACTCACCGAGGTGTCAAAGCACTAGCGACGAGAGGCTCCGATATTTGTCACCATTATAATGCTCCTGGTCGTGATAGATGGAATAGTATGAATCCTGAGCCATATCACTTCGACTATGAAGAAGAGGTGGCATAATGGTGGGCCTATCGATGAAAGCCAATAACATTGTCCCGCTCTCGGTGTTGATGGTTCTTCAGTTCACCGTGATATCACTTGTTAATCAAAGTTCTTTTGATATCAGTTATGTCAATATACTAAAAGACACCGGTGGAGCGATGTTAGCGATAGGTGCGATTTCGGGGTGGCTTAGCCACCTTATGCCGGCTGAAGTCAAGAGCGTCTTGGTATTTTGGCGATGGAGCAATGTGTTACCTGGGCATCGCTTTATACAGTTATCAGAGAAAGATCGACGTATTGACACTGTGCTCCTAAAGGCCCGCGTGTCCGAGTATGATTTGTTGAAGCAAAATAATAGTGAGCAGAACAGTCATTGGTACAAAGAGTTTTATCGTCCATCCAATAAGCAGGACGAAGTGGCTTCAACTCACAGAGCTTATTTGTTGTATAGGGATGCGGCGGCTGTATCTTTTGTCAGTGCCTTTGCCTTGCTGGTCGCGAAGCAATTCTTGGGCGAGTATCTTTTAGAAGTAAGTTATCAATCTTTGTGGGTGTTTGTGGTAGCGATTGCAGGCTTTTCAATCGCAGCAAGAAATGCGGGGAACAGACTCGTCACAACGGCAATTGCCGTGAGTTTATGACGTCTTTTACTTGGCAATAAAATTATAAGCATGCTGGCATAAAACCAGAATTGAAAAATATGAACAATGTTCTATTGGTTATGGCGGAAAGAGGGATAGTGTTAACGGCATTTACGAAAAGCTCGTTGCTATAAGCACGGTCACAAACATTTACAGTAATTGAAGTTTGATTGGCATACAGTCAATCAAAATTAAAAGGATAGAAAATGAGTTTAAAAAAATTCGCAGTAGCAAAAGCAAGAGCACTACCTGTCATCATTCTAGCAGACACCAGTGGTAGTATGTCGGTAGACGGAAAGATCGCTGCGCTTAATGAAGCCGTCCAGAATATGGTTTCAACCTTTAGGCAAGAGTCTGCACGACAAGCTGAAATTCAAGTTGGTTTAATCACCTTTGGTGGCGATGCAGCTGAAATGCATTTACCACTTGCCAAAGCTACTGAAATAGAAGCAATGCAGCCACTTGATGCGATTGGCCGCACACCAATGGGTCATGCTTTCGAATTGGCAACTGATGTGCTTGAAGATAAAGAGCTGATTACATCTCGTGACTATCGTCCTGTATTAATTTTACTTTCTGACGGCATTCCAACCGACAGTTGGAAAGCTGGTTTAGAACGTTTAACCACGAGTGAACGTGGTCAAAAAGCCAGTCGTTTTGCCATGGCGATAGGGGCCGAAGCTAATACCGATGTACTTGAGGCATTTAACAATGACTTAGAAGCTCCAGTATTTAAAGCCAATGAAGCCAGAGACATTCACCGTTTCTTTAGAGCGGTTACTATGAGCGTAACCGCTCGCTCTCAAAGTAGAACCCCTAACGAACTCGTACCTATTGACTTTGATGAACTAGACAACGATGACGACGATTTAGGTCTAGATCTAGAAGGCCAATGGTAAGTCTTCGTCATCTAAGTGTGTCTGTAATTGGGCCTGGTCATTTACTAAATGGTCAACCCAATCAAGATTCAGTGCTAATAAAGCGGGTGCCAACTGGTTGGCTCGCTGTTGTCTGTGATGGAATGGGATCTAAACCTCATTCTGATATGGGATCAAAACAAGCATGTAGAGCTGCATTTGACGTGATAAAAACAGCAGATTTCAGCATTGAAAATAAAGCGCTTATCAAACTGATTTATCAAAAGTGGTTGAATTCGCTTCGTGATATAAGAGCCAGCGATGCAGTGACAACTTGTTTGATTGCCTGGGTTACTGATAGCGGAGAACTCAGAACGTTTCAGTTAGGTGACGGCTTAATTTTAACTTCGCAACAATCAACAGAAAGGTTGGATACAAATGATTTTGGCAATATCACTACTGGCTTAGGTAAGTCTAAACAGTTTTCCGACTGGCAAGTTACGCGGCAGCAATTAAATGTAGGTGATGTAATTGCGGTAATGACGGATGGTATTAGTGAAGACCTACACCAAGGCATGGAGTTGGCGTTCGTAAATACGATTGTAGAAAATACCAAGGTCAAGAGCATTAGACAAGCTAAGGCTTGGTTAAAAAACGAATTTAGGAATTGGGGTACGCCTAACCACACCGATGATAAGACACTCGCTGTAATGGTCTTGAGCTAGCAGTACAGAATAAAGGTTATAAACAAATGGCAAGTGAACAAGCAAAAAAACGCATAGTTACTGACACATTTGGTCAGGAATTTGAGTTAGTCAAAAAGATTGGGCAAGGTGGGCAAGGAGTTGTTTGTACAACTCAGGTGGACAATGTACTAGTAAAAATGAGCACTCAACGGGATAAAGATAAAAAAAGAAAATGGCTTGAGCATGTTCATTGGTTAATGAGACAACCTTTAGAGCGGTTAAATATAGCTAAACCATTTTCGCGTATTGCAATGGACGGGAATAACTTTGGTTATGCAATGGAGCTGATGGACGGATTGATTCCTCTCGAATCGTTAATGAATGAAACTGAAGAGTTAATTGCTTCACAAGGTTCACCAGAGCATTACTTATCAACGGGTGGCTTAAGACGTCGAATGACTATTTTGGCAAAGCTCGCCAGAACATTGTCAGATCTTCACGCAAGAGGATTAGCATACGGTGACTTATCTCCCGCCAACATCTTTGTTTCAGAAAATCCTGCCTACTCTGAAGTGTGGTTAATTGATTGTGACAACATTTGTGTCAACCAACGTGAAAGTTTTGATTTTTTAACTGATGAAGGCAAGCCAGGTCGTATTTTTAGTCCAGGGTTTGGTGCGCCAGAAGTTATTAATGGTGATAGTTTTGTTTCCTCACTGACGGATGCTTGGAGCTTTGCAATCGTCGCGATGAAGCTATTAACAACTAATCATCCATTTATTGGTGAAGCGGTTGAAAATGGTACTCCTGAAGATGAAGAGCGAGCGTTTTCGGGTGAGTTGCCTTGGATATATCACTTAACGGATCATTCAAATGCCCTAGATGACGATTATCCAAAAGGCATTCCATTAGAGCTGGTTGCGCTAAAGCCTCTTTATCGTTTATTTGAGCTGTGTTTTAACGCAGGCAAAGATGATCCGCTTGTCAGACCCAGTTTAAGTGAATGGGCGGAAATCTTTGAACAGCTTGAACATATGCTAGTGAAGTGCCAAAACAACGAATGTAATGCTACTTTTAACTTCTTGGTGAGTGGAGGGCAATTAGAGTGTCCATTCTGCGAGTCCTTGATGAATAATCGTCAAGTTTTGTATATCCGTAATAACCTTCAAGATTTATCTATTTTAGAACTACCTAATGCAACGCTTAACGATACATACGTTGATACGGGGTATCACCAAACGCTTAATATTGGCGAAACCATTGTTCTCAGAAATTCTTGCCCTGGTTCTGTGTATTGGTCGGAATCACAAGATTTACTGTCGATACGCTTTACCAAAGAAGGTTTAGAACTCACTCCAATTGGTGCTAAATCTTTTGAGATGGGAATGGGTAAAAACAAACTTCAAACTTTCAGCTCGAAAACGCCAGTTCCGGCTTCAACCAGGACTAATCAATGGTTACTTATCAAGCCGATCATTGATATCCCTGAGTCCCAAATAGCAAATTTATTTAGGTTGAGGTGGTAAGCAGATGAACACGCAAGATCTAAAACATTTAACTCAAGAAAAGATCATTGAAGTTGCCATCGACGAGGATGCTATTTCGGCCTTTGATTGTGAACAAGATATTTCTTTTCACGTCATCTACGACGAGCTGTTTATTAAGCAAAAAGATCTATTGGAAAAGGTAACGAACGATGATGTATTTGATAGCTATGGTGACATTGAACACTTTATTTGGATACCGATTTCTAAACAAAAAAATAAGGTGCTTATTCAAGCGATTCCTTGTTTACCGAATAACTTGGATTTTAACGAGCTACAAGTTTCTGTTGATGAAAACATTATTGAGCAAGTTGCCAAACTCGCGAAGTTAAAAACCAAAGACATTGACAGCGTTACAGACTGGCTAAAAAGTGAGTTTGTACTTCATGTTAATAACCAATCGAAAGTGTTAACTGCGATCAGTAATGCAAGCGTTGTTGATAATAGAGGGCTAACGATTGTAGGTAAAACTAGCTTGCTTGAGGTGCAATATACTCCAGAACAAAGAATGTGGGCGAAATCGGTTAAGAGATTGCGCCGTAAAGTTAAGTTCAATTTAAGTTCACTAGATTGTGAATTCTCGTTTGTTGATTATACGGTTGCAGCTCGCATTCAAGACCCTTTGATAAAGCAAAAGCTTGAGGAGTTAAATCGAGACAATTCAACATACATAAACTTATGGAACCAATACAACCTAAAAGTTAAAGAAAAAGCAGTGGAACTAGCTAATAAGGCAGGTTTTGTTCGCTATATAAAAGTTGATAAAGAAGACTCAATTGATGGTGTGAAATGGAAGTTTTACTTCCAAGAAAAAGATCTTGAGAAAGTTAAAGAGCTTGCCGCCGTTTTGAGAGAAGAACCTAACCACACCTTAGAAATTAACAAACGCTTGCCTAGCTGGTTAGAAAACAATATTGGTGATTTGGGGCTTGAAAAGGATGAAAAGTTACAGAGTATTGCTGCTCAATTTTCGGGGCATACTCATCAGTACATAACACTTAACTTAAACTCTTACGGAAAGCCTGAAGAAAAAGGTGTTATTTATTTGTCGATTAGTGGCTCAATTGTGCAAATGCAACGACGCGAGCAAGCAAGAGATTCGATTACAAGCTTTTTGAATCCAATGAAAGACTTACGCCTGTTAATTGAAGATCAAGATTTTAGTATTTCTAGGCAAAAACTAGCCAAAAATACACTGAAGCCGTTAACTGCTACGGCGAGAAGATCATTTAAAGGTGAGCCAACGGAAAAACAAATAGAAGCTTTAGATGTCGCTTTAAATACACCCGATATAGCGTTAATTCTCGGCCCTCCTGGTACAGGTAAGACCCAAGTTATTAGTGCGCTGCAAAATAGGTTGGCAGAAGAACATAAAAGTAACTTAACGGGGCAAATACTGCTTACCAGCTATCAAAATGATGCGGTGGATAACGTGATCGCTAGATCTGAGGCGTTTGGCATTCCAGCTATTAGAGCGGATGATAATACGCGTGCTCCTTATATATTGGAGCAGTGGAGCCAGAAACAAACAAGTCATTTAACTGAAATTGCGAATGAGTTAACTCAAAATGATGGCAGTTATAAAATTATAAAAAACATTCGAAAGGATATAGCCACGATTCTAGCTTCTCGTGTAGATAAAAAACAAAAACACGAGCGGATCAAAAGTCTTCTTGAGGATATTGATAACCTTAGGATAAACCACGGTTTTGCAATACCTCAGTCCTTAAAAGCAAAGCTAGATCAACTGTTTGGCACTCAGGCTTTTGATAGCAATGCAACTCTTAGCACCTTGTTACTCAGTCAAGTGAGAGGGTTGCGAACGTCCGATCGAGCGTATGATGATGATGGCTATGAACAGTCATTTAAATGTCTATCTGCTCTACGCAGAACTGGGCGATATGAAGAAGAAGTAGAAGTTCTTGATGAAATCATCGAACAGCTGACTCTCAGTGCTGAAGACTTTGAAAAACTCAGAGAAATCAAAAATAAGTTACTCGATGATTTAATACCTGATTACCGACCGAAATCGTTGCAAGTTGAGCTTTCAAAAGATGAAATATCAACGCTCCATCAATTGAATGATGTTATATCCAATCACGCAATGAATTGTGCAGCAGGAATACCTGATATTATTGAAGAGTATTTAGACTTAATCAAGTATCAACCGGATTACCTTGCAAAAAGTGTAAGAGACTACACGACGTCAATTGGTGCCTCGTGTCAACGCTCCGCTGGTCAGCAGGTTGTAAAGTATAAAGAGCAAATTAGTGCTTCTTTGAATGAAGTTGGTGGAGAGTTCACCTTCGATACGGTCATCGTAGATGAAGCTGCTAGAGCGAACCCGCTTGATTTGTTTATTCCCATGGCGTTGGCCTCGAAACGAATCGTTTTGGTTGGGGATCACTTCCAGCTACCGCAAATGTTAGAACCCGATATTGAAAAAGAAATGATTAACGCGGGTGACTTGCAACAAGAAACAGCTAAAGCAATCAAAATGAGCCTTTTCGAGCGATTGTATACGCAATTAAAAGATCGCCAAGCCAAAGATGGGATTCAGCGAACTGTGATGCTGGATACCCAATTTAGGATGCACCCTGATATCGGCGGTTTTGTTAGTCGTTCATTTTATGAAGCTGAAGGAGAGCCAAAACTTGAAGCAGGCTTAAGTGAAGAGCATTTCGATCTAGGTATTGCTAAGTATAAAGGTAAAGTAGCCGAGTGGATCGACCTGCCATTGCAGTCTGGCAAGGAACAGCGTTCTGGAACCAGTTGGCAGCGAGATTGTGAAGCACAAAAAGTGGTTAGTGAAGTGCAAGACCTGTTTTCAGAAAATCCAAACTTAAGTGTGGGTGTTATTACCTTCTTTGCCGCACAGCGAGAGTTAATTTTAAATAGGTTCGCGCAAGTAGGTATTTGCCAAAAATCAAACGACGGTTGGGAGTATCTGCCTGGTTATAAAACCACAGAAGAGGGGGAAGAAAAAATTCGTGTTGGCTCTGTTGATGCTTTTCAGGGAAAAGAGTTTGATGTGGTGATTCTATCAACGGTTCGCTCAAATGATTTTTCGGCATCAGATGAGAACGCATATCGAATAAAATATGGTTTCATTCGTACACCAAACCGTTTAAACGTGGCGTTTAGTCGAGCTAAGAGTTTAATTAAAGTTGTTGGTGACAAAGCCATGTTTTCTGGTAATTCAGCCGAAAAAGCCATTCCTCAAGTATGGGCGTTTATTCACGAACTCTGTGAGGTAAAGTCATGATCACACATAGAGATATTCACGATGTTTGCTATTTAAAAAGTAAGCTGAATCGATACCAGAATGAAAAAGATATCTTTTGGCCGTTTTATTTATGGCGAGTAGCAGCGCCAAAAAGTAAGCCAAGTTTGAATATTTTTCAGATGTTGGTGTTAAAGCTTATTTTGGCAGGATGCCATGACAACGAAAAACTATGCCGATACAGCAATTTAGATAAAGAGCTTATTAGACACATATTGGCTCAGTTAACCAATGATGGTTACTTAGATGGTTGGAGCCATACAGATAAAGCCAATGATTTACTTGTAGGTGTAGAGGAATCTGCAAACGAGAATACAAGCTATTACATACTTCAAGATGCGACAACGGGAAAGTTGATGCCGAGGTTACTTTCGACATTACCGCATATAGAAGGGATGGACTTCAGAGATCGTTTCCCCCAATTTGTTCGAAGTAAAGGCTCAGGTAAGTTAGTAAAACCCTTGTTAATAAATAATACCGTTAAGCCGGAAGCGCCAACGGCAGAGCAAATGAACACCTGCTTAAGAGCCTATCGCCGAGTATTGAACCAATTAAAGCAAGCTGACTTTTATATATCTGACGATGCGCTGGAGGTTAACTACTCAATTGAGTTTATTGAGCCTGAACCTATCGCAGCGTTTATCCACACTAAGTTATTTTCAACAATTTCTGGTGAGCGCTCGTGGTACTTATCTGATCCAACAGGATTAACAGAAACTTTTAATGAGCTTAATTCTGTTGCCGAACAGTTGTTAGATTCCAATAAACACTTTGCTTCTAGAGTCAACGAGGTAATGGGTATCGCGGAAGATGAATATACGCTTAATTACAAACAACAAGAACAGCTATTTGAGGAACAAGCAAAAGTAGAGTTGTTATCTAGCTACCCCTGGGTTCAAAAACACCCACTCATCGAAAAGCATGTATTAGCGTCATTGCGGTTTAGAAACCAGGTCGAACAATCTCAAAACCCCAGACAAGAGGTATTGGAAGGGTTGTTGAACGAGTTGCAAAAAATAATCGAGGCTTGGTTGAAAAACTTTATGAAACCCAATGAAGCTAACAATGACTGGGAAGTTTTAGTCATGCGGTGGAACGGCAATAGACCTGTTTTTCAGCATGATAAAAGACTTATTGAGCAAATTTACTTGGGAGTTAACGGCGTTAGCGTGTATGCAGCGAAAAGGTTAGCAACTGTCAGAGGGGGGAATGTTCAGTCAGCAATGACAAGAGGCAATCAATCATTAAAGCCTATGCTAGCCGCTATGTTATTAACGTTTCCGAAAGTTGTAGAGCAGTTATCAACGCAACTGCCTCACTGGCTAGATAAGGCGATTCGGCTTGCTGATGACAGAAACCAAAAAGCCAGTCATGCCAGTGGCGAAGTTTTGACAGAAGAAGAGGTCAAGAGTCACTTCTTCTCAGTAGATGAATTATTAAAAGTTTTAGAAAGAATTTTAGGAAGTAAATAATGGCAAAACGCAACAGAGCCCAAAAGCAGGCAGTAGCTGCAAATGTAAAGAATACATCCAATCCCGCAGCGGATAAAATAGACAGTGCTTTAGCTGCTGTGGAGAACCTAGCAGAAAGTGATCACAGTTCAGTTTTTGGTACTATGGCTGAAAAACTCAAGCTAGCAAAAATGTCACATGATGCTGCAAGTTCAGAGCAAAAGAAAGAAGCTTCAGAGTCTTATGGCAACGATATTCAGAGTTTGGTTGGTGAACTTAAAAAACTAGTAGAGCAAAACAAGAAGATTGAAGCCGATAGTAAACAAAGTTTATCAAGATCAAAGCAACTAGAAGAGTCTATAGAAGATCTTAAAAAGAAAATCGAGTTAGAAAAAAAAGAATTAGACAAACAATCCAAAGAGCTTTTAGCGAATAAAAAGAATAATGCAGAAGATAGGGCTGAAATTGCCAACAAACTCGAAGAGCTAAAAGAGCAAGAACTTGATGCTGAAAGTGGTTTTGCAGAAAAGCACATGGAAATGCTCGAATCGTTCGAAGAAAAACAAAGCAAGCTTACAGAATCATTGGCGCAGAAAAAATTAAATCTTGAAAAAGAAGTCGACGACCTAACTAAAACCAAGCAATCGTTGAATGAAGCGGAAAAAGCTTTGCTCGAAGAAAAGCTACAAGAGCTATCCTCAAAAGAACTAGCATTAGACGAAAAAGAGTTCCAATTAAACCAAGAAAAAACACTTATTGAGAGAAAGCGTAAGCAAGCACAATTAACGAGTGAAGAAGCGAGTAGTTATAAAATTTCACTAAAAGATGAAATTGAAAAAGAATTTGCCTATCAGATATCTTCACTTGAAAACCAGAATGCTAGCCTTGAAAAGCAAATTACTCAGTATGACCAAGGTGAAAAGCAGTACCTAGCAAAATTGAGTTCGTTTAAGGACATAGAGAGACAATTTGGTGACGCTACTCCGCAAGAGGTTTTAGAGAAACTTAACCATTTCAAACAAACAGTAAACAAGCTTCGTTTACAGCTAGATGAGAAGCCTAGTGAACAGCTTGAACAAAATCACAAAGAGCTTAAAAAGAACTATGAAGCATTAGAGCAAGAATACAACAATGCTTATGCAGAGCTACAGCAAAATAAAGTGCAGCTTACGAAAAGTAGAATGTCTGTTATTGAGTTAGAGCAAGTTCAAAAGCAGAAGCAAACTTTGGAAAAACACAATCAATTGTTAAAAGCAGCAGTTGATCAATTAAGTGCCGATGTTGATGACCTCGTTAACAAGCAACAAGCTAAAACTGCTTTCCCAGCTCTTTTAGAACTTGATAGCAAACTAAGAGCCAAAGGGATAACAGAGTCTATTCCTTCATTAAGAAACTTTGCAGAGGAGCTTCAACACCGTATTGCTTGGGACTCTGATGAACAGAAAGAGTTGTATTATCGTCAAGAAGACATTTGTTTATTTATTGCTGGTCTTTCTATGAGCCGGTTGCATATCCTGCAAGGGATCAGTGGAACGGGTAAAACGAGTTTAGCAAAGGCATTTGCAAGAGCTGTTGGCGGTGGAGTTAAAACTATATCTGTTCAAGCTGGCTGGCGAGATAAAGGAGATTTAATCGGTCATTTTAATGCATTCGAGAAGAAGTTTTACGAGCAAGAAACTTTGCAAGCATTATATGAAGCGCAATCTCCGGCATATAGTGACCGTCCATACATCGTTTTATTGGATGAAATGAACCTTTCAAGACCAGAACAGTATTTTGCTGAGTTTTTATCAGCTTTAGAGTTAGACCCCAAAGACCGTATTCTTAACTTGATGACAACAGGAGAACCTAATGGGCCAGAAAAGTTAATTGATGGGAGAAAAATTAAAATACCTGAGAACCTTTGGTTTATTGGCACTGCTAACCATGATGAAACAACGTTTGAGTTCGCTGATAAAACTTATGACCGTGCCCATGTAATGGAGCTGCCTAGGCATAAGAATACGTTTGCAATCAACAAAGACCTTGAGCCAGTCACTTACAGTTTTGACTCACTAGAGGCAGCCTTTGATGCGGCAGCTAACAGACATAGCTCTCAGGTTACTAAGCTTATTGAAGCATTAGATGGTTCTGAGCTTTCAATGATTTTAGAGGAAGAATTCAATGTTAGTTGGGGCAATCGACTAGAAAGGCACCTGATTAGGTTTATATCAGTGATGCTTGAGTGTGGTAGTGATTTGGGCTTTGCCTTAGATCATATGTTAGCAACTAAGGTGTTAAGAGCTGGTAAAGCGACTGGCCGTTATGACACTGAGCATGAAGATATTTCAAACCTTATTGATGCATTAAACGAGTTCTGGCGTGCTCAAGGCTTTAAGTCAAAACCTACTGCGAGCCTGAAACTCTTAAATAATGAATTGAAGAAAAAGAGTGGTCTTTAATGGTTACTTGGTATGACAGATTTAACGGGAAGTTGGTAAAACAGCTTCCCGAAAATATTATGCCCGGAAGATATGCGGCTCAGGATTTGTGCATTTTTAATGGACATTCAAATATCCAACCAGATGATTTTCTGATTAGTGATGGAACTGAAAAGTTTCACATTGGATCTCAGGTCAGCTCATTTATTCATAGTGAAAAGTCTGAACAACTTGAGACCGAATTAGAGATTGTCGAAAGCGCAATACTCGCATACCAAGAAACGGTTCACTTGGGGAAAGATAGTTCTTTTCTCATACCAGATAAATTACTCGCTCGCTTTGAATTAACTAAATTTGAGGAGTTACTAGTTGATGTCCTAAAAAAAGGACATCTCCAAGAAATCGCCAGACGCCCTAGAATGGAGTTGATTTATGAGGAGCATCTTGTTCCTGTATCCAGAGCTAAAAAGGTAGCAAGTTCTGCCAATGCTCACCTAGCTTCTCATTCAGAGTGTTGGCAAACAAGAACATTAACAGGTGTGATCCCCAAACAAATTCTCGCCTTAGAAAGTGAAGACCAGCTCAATATTTATGAAAATCGAGTGTATGTGAAACTGTTAGATAATATTGAGCGATATTTAGTTAAGCGCATTTTAGAAGTAAAAAAATTAGAAGAAATATTTAAGCAAGCAGTGAGCTTTCAAAATGCGGAAGGTATTTATTTTGAGTTGAGAGACAGTATCTTTACCTTGTGGGGAGAAGGTTTTTCCGATGATGAACAGGCGGATGATGCAGCAATACACGCTATCGCTACAATAGAGCTCCTAACTAAGATGCTAAAAAAGGTTAGAACATTACAACATTCAAGTTTGTATCTAAGGTTAACTCATAATAATCATGTTCCGCTCAAGTTAAACATGACCAACGTTTTGTCGCATGACCAGCATTATCGACATGTAGCAAGGTTATGGAACAGTTGGTTGGATAGCCAGCAAGCTAATAGTCTTGAGCCTGAAAAAATATTTCAACGAAATAGAAAGTTGGCAGTAGCGTACTCAAAATATTGTTGTGATTTGGTGAAACGAACGTTGCATGAACTTGGGTTTAGTGAATTGACATCAAATTACTTTAAAAGGAATGGAAACCAGACCATTAACTTTGAGGTAACAGATTGTTCTGAAATTGTCTTGAAAGTATCTAAACAGCGTTTGTGCTTTGTTCCATGCTTCACCAACAATATTGACTTATCAAACACCGAGGAGATGGGAAGTAATCAAAGAGTATTACTTTCTTTAGCCCACGATGTAGAAATGAATAAAAACCATCTTTGTGCTTCGCCAACTAACTTTTACTCATTAGAACAGCTAGCAGTCTTGATTTCAAAATGGCTAGTTAACCAAGTATTTCAAACTATTGGTATCACTGTAAGTAAAACTCCAACGTTGTTAATCAACACTCTAAACCGCATGACCGCTAGTGATTGTTGGAAGATAGAACACAATAGTGTCACCATGATCAAGCCATGCTTATCCATTAAACCCAAACTAATGGAATTGAAGAAAGAGCACCGTAAGGATGTTTCTATAGTTCAAACAGCTGATGCAATTATAGAAGCAGCAAAAAGATTCGAAGAGCTGTTGTACTGCCCTTGTTGTGGTGCAAAAGCAGATGAAAGCCAATGGGTATCTAGAGATGACAACTGTTTTGCTATTCAAAAATCTAGCTGTAACCACATATGGGAGGTTAATAGACAAGCGGATGGCAATAAAGTATTAAAAGTTATACCAAATAAGGCTTTAGAGAATGGCATGTTATCCAGCTTTGAGCGTTCAGGCAGGTTCAGTCTATCAGTAAACTTAAAGCTCACGTAGATTACCTTGGTGTAATTTATTATTAAAGCGAAAACGGATTAACGAGCTATATAAAATCTTGTTTAGTTCGCTAAAAATAAAGCAGAATATTTGAGTAAATATGAAACTAAAAAATCACTTGTTATATATCGATATCACACAATTTTGTGGTATTGGCTGTGATTTCTGCATGTACACAGAAAATCACGCAAAGAGTCACTTGAAGCTATCTTCTAAAGCTATCACTAACCTGTCTAGGTTAATAAATGATCCAGAAGTAAAAAGAATATCCGTCAGTGGGGAAGGTGAGCCACTTAACAACATCCACGTTTTCTATCAGATTCTTGCGCTTTCAAAAGGAAATAGACAGTTTGAGTTCATAACTAGCGGCTACTTAGAGCATGAGAAACTTAAAAGTGCTTTCAGAGAGATAGATAGAATAGTTGAAACCAATGGCGATCAGTGCAACATAAGACTTAGCTCTGATTCACATCACATACCCAAGCTTAAACATCTGCCACATGGTAAATGCATCGATGATTTCAAAGAAGGTACGTATAACAATTTGACACTGTCCTTCCGTTCGATTGACCCTGACAGGGAGTTCACAAGACGATATCTCATTGACCAAGCCAAAGCTATTGGCTTCAACGCCAAAGTTAGATCATTAGGTGCTCTCGAGGATGTAGTCGAAGTAGAAGGCACTGAATTCCGAATTGACTACAAGAATCTGGTCAAGCCACATGGTATGTATGAACAATATATGAGCATGTGGCAATACATCGACAGCATAGAACAGAAAACAGGTAAGCCGTTCACGTTAGGTAGTATTAACAAGCAAGAGAATGGTTTAGATGTAACGATTAAACCTAACGGTGACGTGTATTTGTATGGTCTCGAAATAAGGCGTCTGGGAAACATCCATGAAGATAAAATATCCTATGAACTCATAAAACAAGTTTTGCTCTCAAATGAAGTTATGCGAAAGCTGTATGAGGAGCCGTTTAGAGAAGTGATCTTTTCTTTTGGCGATAGAGAAGTTATTAGTAAAGCAATTGAAACCGTAAATAACCCTTATTGGTTGATGAAGGAAATCTACACAGAAATTAGGTTGGACTTGGCATGTTAGATCTTCATACTCATAGTCAATATTCAAAGCATGCTAAAGGTGAAGTTGAGGATGTTGTAAAGTCAGCTATCGCTAAAGGCATTCAGACGATATGTTTAACAGATCATGCACCGTACCTAGTAGACAGTGAAAATCGAATCTTAGCTTCTGAATTAGTTAGCTATATCGAGGAAGTCAGGTTCATAGCAGCTAAGTACTCAGAAAAAATCAAAGTTCTTGTTGGTTTAGAGGTTGATTATCACCCAGAGCATGAAGATTACATAGCAAAGCTCATTGAATCCGTAGAAGTGGATTATGTCATTGGAGCGATACATTATGTTTATGTTGATGGTGAAAAAATTAATGTATGGGATATTGAAAACTTATCAACTAGAGAGTTTCTCGACAACTACTTCTTTTATTTGAATAAAATGATAATAAGTGGCTTTTTTGATTCTATTGCTCACCCCGATACGATCATGAGAGGAGGTATCGGCGAGCGCGAGTTCTATGAACGGTTTACTCCTCTTTTACGAGAGATGAGAGCTCATGGCGTTGCTTATGAAATTAACTGTTCTTCACTTGCTAAATCGAACTACAACCCTGAAACAAAGCGCAAAACGAAGGGGGAAGCTGTTTATCCAAATTACGACCTTGTTAGAACAATGGTTGAACAAGAACTGAGCTTTACTATTGGCTCAGATGCCCACTCTCCATCAAACGTTGGCTCTGGAATTCGTGAAAATTTAGAGCTTTGTGTAAAAGCTGGAATGGACAATATAACCTATTACGAAGCACGGAAACCCATTGCAGTGCCAATACATCAGTTGTTCAATGAGGAGTATGTATGAGTCTTAATATGGAAAAAGAGCGATCGGAATGTTCGTTTGAATATTTTAAAGAGCTGAGAAAGAAATCATGTGACAAAATATGTGTCAACGAAATGTCGGTTGCTGAGTATAATCAACAGTTCAACACTATTGCTTCCGCAATTATTTCACATGATAGTTCCGGCTTTCATCATATGCACAACAAGGGTGATGCGAATGATTTTGCTCAAATTTATAGCAGAGCAAAGCATGGAAGTATGAAAGACATCATTGCTTTATCTGGAATGGTGGTGTCGACTTTTATAGCTCAGTTTGATGACGAAAAAAGCTCTATATATCAGTTGTTTCAAGGACTAAATGTAGATTCCGATACATTGGTATTGATGGTTCCTGGGTCTAGGAACATAGAATCTTCCTCTAATGTAATATTTGATATCGCAGTTCGAGAAATAAACGTTTTTTTAGCGAGAAATAATTATCCGACAATCGTGAATGTAAAACTACCTAGGCTAGATCCACCGGTTGAAAACTATGCGGCATTATCTCAGGAGGAGAGGGAAGAAATCTCAAAGGTTCGAGATCATATATTACCTGGTGAAGAGTTCTATAATAATAGAGATGTTCACTTGTTCTTTGGTGACGATGTGCTGATTACGGGGGCAACAGCAGATAAAGTCGTAAGCTCAGCATTGCAGCAAGGAGCTAAGTCATTTCATTCTATTTATGCAGCTGTTGTTGATCCTGTTCTGGTAGCTCATACACCAGAAATAGAGAGCGTATTAAACACAAGTTGCCTTAAAGGGGACATTTGCCAGACCTTTATCAAGACTGTTTGCAACGAACAGTTAATACCTGTGATGAAAACTTACAACATACTATTAGAACCTAGTAATTATCGAGACTTGACTCAGAAAATCTCATGTATACCAAATAAGGCTTTAGAAACTTTATATGCATATGCGATGAGCAATGGATATAACAGTCATTCAAAATATAGAGACTCTCTTTTGTTCATCGATGAGTATTTAAGTCTAAAAGATGACTTTAATGTCTGTGCTAAGTGAGTACCTGATAAGGCTTCTTGATTGGTCAGTTGTATTCATCAGGCGGCTTACGAAGAAAAATAGTAACGTCAGGCATGTCGTTTTCGTTAACTGGAATGGTAAGTACGGCGACGCTATCGCCTCGGCTCCCATTATCGACTTCCTCACCTCCCACTGCGGGATAAGAGTTAGTGTTATTACCAACGAACAACTGCGTGCTTTTTATTATTCAGTGATACAAGTAGATTCTGTTCACGTAATTGAGAAGAATTTTGGCTGGCTTGATCTAGTTAAGATCGCACTCCACGTGAAAAGGTGTGATGCAGTTGTTCCACTCTTTGGTAAGCTTGGTGTTAAAGATGTCCTGTGTGTTTTTCTTTTGAACCCTAGAGTCATTTTCAGCACGGATAGCACCTTAAAGATGTCAAGTAAGGCATTTATAGATAAATCGACACACAATGATATCTACGGAATCTACCAATCGGTTGCCGATATGGTAATCGGTGGGTACAAAACTTTGGTTGGAGCCTCATTTTGTGTAGAGGAAGACAGCGTCGCCAAGACCTATGATTATCTTATCAACCCTTACGGGAGTCGGGAAGATAAGTCACTTTCTATCGATAAAACGAAGTCCCTTATAAGGCACCTAGATGCATCTCATAGTGGTAGTAGATTTGGTGTTATGCACTCTCCTGATTCTTTACAGTCAGCTTCACGGTTGGTTGACGACTTGAGTATGTCTAATGTCGAGTTGGTAAAAGGAATAACCAATTTTGAAAGCGTTATTCCAATCATTCGTAACTCAGGGTTATTGATCTCAGTAGATACATCTCTTGTCCATGTTTCTAAGGTGTTAAATAAAGGTGTTGTCGCTATCTACCCTCAGACTAAGTATTTTAATATTTGGCAACCGACAACAAGTAGAAATTTTGAAATTGTTCAGAGTAAAGGCTTAGTTGACTTTGGAGACACCAAGGATATGAATCAATTCGAAAACGTAGATGTCGACTATGCATTCAACCGAATAAAAAACAGTGAGAGGCTGGTAAGTAAAAAAGTCGTTTTCATGTACTGGCACTCTCCAAAAGAGGACATGCCTATTGGTCACGCGCTAAACATAAGAAACTTAGAGTCTAGGTTAAGTGGCAGTGACTGGGTCGTTATCGTTACTACGTTAGACAAGCGCTCGCCTGATTATATTGAAAACTACATATCCCTACCACCGTACTTTCATCAACTGATAGAGAAGACTGGAGATCCTAGTGTTCAGCATGGTAACCATAGTGACATTATTAGGCTTAGGCTTTTAGAAAGGTATGGTGGTGTTTATCTAGATACGAGTACTATTTTTCTCAAGCATGACTTCGAAGAAGTGTCATTGTACAAGAATCTTAGTGATTCAACAGAGGCTTCGTTGGCTGGCTATACCAATGTAACGTTTACTCGTAAGGATAAGAAAGGGCGTAATTACTTTGAAGAAGCAAAAGATGGTATCGAGTTAAGTATTTTATACGCGAAAAAAAGCTCTAATATCTTGCAGATTTTTAATCGCGAGGTTGATGAATACTGGAAGTGGAAAACGCCCGACAAAGATTATAGGGACTATCCGCTATTTAAAGAATATGGCTTGGGTCAAATCAGTTTTTTGAATGAGTATCATATTCATTATTCCATTTATCACCTTATCATTACCAGGCAACCAGAGTTGCTTAGTGAAGTTGTGGTTCAGAGTATGCATAGAAAAGGTAAGGAAACAGCACTTACTCATGGTCCTTATGCTATCTCTGACTTATTCTGTCGTGGAAAAACTTCATATGAACCTGCTTCATCGAAAAGAATGTTGCAATGTTTTATTGAAGGAGAATTGAATAGTTGGGATGGTAGCTTAACCTCACTAGAGGGCCGCATTGATATTTGCCGGGAGATCGAATTGTTAAAAATTCCGGCTTATTTGAGATGTGAGTTGGAGCAAAAGTTCACTTGTCTAAACGACTTTTTTATCCAGAAAAGCCTCTTTGATGAATTCTATAGTTTTTTAGCTTTCGAGTTCGCCCCCAATTCCGGTGAAAACATGCTATGCAGTACAAATCAGGCATAAGTGTAAGTTCTGTAAGAAAGTTTCTTACTAAACTATGAAGGTTGGAATATCCTTTTCACCAAAATATCAACTTATGGTTGTTTTATGCGATATCAAGATATGGTTGTTTTTCGATTAAGCCTATGATCTTAATTGATTCGTTGTTATCACTTTATGGTTGTTTCAACATTTAAAATTTTAAGAATTGAGCCACTTTAGAGTGGCTCTTTTTTTGTCTGAAATTCGGCAAGTGGCAGCAAAGTGGCAGTAGTATTCAAAGATTGTAAGCGTGTCATGAACACCGCATTCTAATCTTTCAGCACGAAGAATAAGATCATCTCTCCAACCCAAAGGAGAGTTGAAATGGCAAAACGACGCACCAACCTAGAATGGCAATCACTGTTTGAACAATATGAAAGTAGCAGTGTTACTCAACGCGCTTTTTGTGAAGAGCATGGACTGAGTTTATCCACGTTCTTCGCCAAACGGCGTCAACTCCAAACAGCAAACCAATCGGAATCTGTCGGATTTGTTAGAGCCGAAATCGTTGAAAAGACAACCAAGTATCAGGCCCAGATAGCTACGGCGAACATGACACTTCTCATCAATGATGTGGAGCTGAGCATTCCTCAAGGCACGCCAGCCACCTATCTTGCTGAACTCATTGGAGCGTTGTCATGAAAGGTATGCTCAGCGCTCCAGACATTTACCTTTATCGTGAAAGCGTCGATTTTAGAAAGTCCATCAACGGCCTTACAGCGATTATCGAAAATGATACTGACTTGCCTCTTGGCAGCGGTGCGCTGTTCCTGTTTACCAATAAACAGCGCGATAAGATTAAAGTGTTGTACTGGGATAAAACAGGCTTCGCCCTCTGGTATAAACGCCTTGAAAAAGCCAAGTATAAGTGGCCTTCAAAAGAGAAAAATCAGGTGTTTACCCTCACTCAATTTGAGCTTGATAGACTGCTTTCAGGCTTCACAATTATCGGCCACGAACCCATCAAAATAAACGATTTTACAATGAGTTAATCGAGAATAAAGCCTTATTCTCCAAGCGTTAACGGCACGATTTTAGTATAATCAATGCTATGAAAAAGACGCCAAATATCAACCCAGAAAGCCAAGATGTTGCCGAGCTACAAGCGATGGTAGCTGCTCTGATGTCGGAGAAAAATGAGTGGAAACAAGAGCGCCAATCGCTGCTTGAACAACTCAAACTCGCCTTCGACCGTCAGTTCGCGAAACGCTCGGAGGTATTAAAGCCTTACGATGAATCACAAGGTGACCTCTTCAACGAAGCGGAGTGTGAAGCCGTTAAAGAAGACGAGGTTGAGGTGACAACCACGACCACAACGAAAAAGCGCGGTAAACGTAAACCTCTGCCTAAGACCTTGCCTCGTGAGGTTATCGAACTTGATGTAGACGACCATGAAAAGCAGTGCGCTTGCTGCAATCATAGCCTGCATAAAATCGGTGAAGACCGCAGCGAGAAGCTAGAGTTCACGCCAGCGGTACTCAAAGTGTTGGAATATGTTCGTCCTAAGTACGCTTGCCGCCAGTGCGAGAAAACAGGTGACAGCAGCCGTATCGTTCAGAAGCCATCCCCTCAGAGTCTCATCCCTAAAAGCTTCGCCACAGAAAGCTTGCTGACCAACATCATTCTTGGCAAATACCAATACGCGATGCCACTTTATCGCCAAGAATCGCTGTTTACCCAGTCGGGTATCGAGCTATCACGCACCACCATGGCAAGGTGGGTTATCCAAGTCAGTGAGAAGTTCGCCCCGCTGTATGCGGCCTTGAAGGATAACCTGCTTCAACAAGTGGTGGTTCAGGCGGATGAAACGCCGCTCAATGTGCTCAAAGAAGAGAAGAAGTGTTATATGTGGCTCTACTGCTCAGGCGCTGACTCACCCGAATCGGCACTGCCGAATGTGAAAAATATTGCCTTGTACGACTATCAAAACAGTCGCGCGAGGGCGTGTCCCGTGGACTTTTTAGGTGACTACAACGGTTATCTACAAACCGATGGCTACGCGGCTTATGATGGTCTGCATCACGTCACCAATGTAGGGTGCTTAGCGCATGCTCGTCGCAAGTTCATGGATGCGAAGAAGCTTCAAGGGAAAGGTAAATCAGGCAAGGCTGATAAGGCGCTGGCTAAAATCCAAAAACTCTACGGGATAGAATCACGCTTAAAAGGTGCGCCTGCCCAAGAGCGAAAAGCAGAGCGTCAAGCGCTTGCCAAGCCGATACTGGATGAGCTTTACCAATGGATGACGACCCAGAAGGTGATTGGCTCTAGCCCACTAGGCAAAGCGATAAAATATACGCTTGGGCAGTGGTCAAAGCTTATTCGTTATATCGACGATGGTCACTTATCTATTGATAATAATCGCGCTGAACGCGCAATTAAACCACTGGTCATTGGCAGGAAGAACTGGCTGTTCTCTAACACACCAAACGGTGCTGATGCGAGCGCGATGCTTTACAGCATCATCGAGACCGCGAAAGCCAACGGTCTTATCCTCTACGACTACATGGTCAAGTGCATGAAAGAGCTGGCGAAAGCTGAGCCTGATATCGACGCACTCCTGCCTTGGAACTTCAAACACTGACAAGTCGCCCCGTGGGTTCATGGGGCGGATACCAAAGATTATGTAAGGCTTTTCAGTTATCAACCGAGGTGGTCCAGTTTCAATTCTAAAGTGGTGACCAATTTGGCTTGATCACTACCGCTACACTTTTGAGAGAGATAGACATAAGTGCGGGAGTTTTTGATGATGAGAGCTCTAGAGTTAGCGGGAGTAAAATCGGCAAGCTGATAAGGTTGTTGGATTGTTTCTAATAAAAATGAGGAGCGCTCTTAATGGAAACAGTGATCCTCATTGATTGAAATTTTAGTAAGCGAAACCTCTACGTTCCATTTGGAAGTTTTCTCGATGCTTGTAAGAGTCAAAGTTTCGGTGCTATGGACAATCCATAAAGGAAGATTCAGCCGAAGGGTTGCCAGTGAAAGCGTTTGAGAGCTTTTCCATATTTGCAATAGACAATAAAGTGTAGACCGGTCGGTTTGTATTGTGTATTGTTCATACAACACTTCGAAATAAACAATGAGATTCAGGTAAAGAAACTCTTCAATGACGTAGCCATTATTCCTGTTAAAGGCGTCGTTGAACCTGGGAGTGTGACGGCCAAAGGTTGGAGTGATTTTCTTACTACGATATTTGATGGATGGTTAACACATGATTTTGGCAGTGTGTTTATTCCCTATTTTGACAACTTCTTGGGAGTGTGGATGGATTTATTTAGACATATCGATCCTATAATTATTGATATCTCAAAAAGAAATGACAAACCATTAAGAGGAGATAAAGCATGACCTTAGCATTAGAAAGTTATCTAGCCATTGGTTTGTCTATGGCGTTACTAAGCCTTTGGAAAACGTATTCTGGGCCTGCTATTGCTGCGTTCCTGTCTTATTCTTATCCTGAAATGTTGATGTTTAACTTAGTGCCAGCCTTGATTGCTGCTTATGCGGGTTGGAAAATAGCGCCAGCTTACTCAAGCTTCTTCCGAAAGCGACAGCAAGTCGTCTTTAAGCCTAAACTTAGAAAATTCATGAAAAGATGGAATCAGTATGGGCAACTTTCAATGGCGATATTAGCGCCGGTTTTGGTTGGCATTCCAAGTTATACGTTTATATCGAAACGACTAAATCAAAGTGGGTTCAAAACATTCGGTATGTTAGCGCTATCGATATTGGGTTGGAGTAGCTTAGCTTACGGTTGTTTTGCTCTTCTCGATGTTGACCAGTACATAGCAATTGAAAATATTATTCCCGCTTCTATTATCGACCAAATTCAACAGTAGCTAGAATAAAAATACTAAATTAATAAACGAGTTCACCACACATGGTGAGCTTTTTTATTCGATACGGTTAAATATTTCAATAAATGGTTATCTCAAATAGTTCTAGACAATCACCGTTTCCTATAACCGTCGAAAAATTAAATAAGCGCTGTATTTATACTAAAGGTGTGTGTGGGCGCAGCTAAACCGACCGTCCAGTCTAATTATGACAAAGTTGACAGTTACTTGACTAGACCGATCGGTTTGTTTGGTTTATTATACATACATCGAGGCAACGTAAGTGTTGAACATAAATTATACGGTGGATTCAATATGAACAAATCAATAATTATTGCTGGAGCAAGTGGCTTAGTTGGACGAGAAACGCTAAGTACTTTGTTGGAAAGTAACCACGTAGATACGGTTTATGCGCTTTCTCGACGTGAATTGAATATCAAGCATCAGAAATTGAGCCAGTTAATAGACAACAACTTAAGCGTTTCTGTTAGTACTTTTGATTCTGTATTACCAGAAGTGGGTGTCATTGCCTTAGGTAGCACAATTAAAAAAGCCGGTACAAAAGAGAAGTTACGCGCTATTGATGTTGACCTCGTTGTTTCCACTGCTGAAAAGATGAAAGAACTGGGCGTGAAGCACCTTATTGTTGTGTCTTGCTTAGGGGCTGATACCAAAGCTCGCTCGCACTACCTTCGCTGTAAAGGCGAAATGGAGGCCAAAGTTGAGTTACTTGATTTTGAAAAAACGACGTTCTTACATCCGGGTCCTTTAGCGGGAGATAGAGCTGAAAGTAGAACCGATGAAAAAGTACTTCAAGGCGTTTTGAAAGCACTCCAACCTTTGATGTTGGGTGGTATGAAAAAGTACATCCCAATTCAAGCGTCAAGTATCGCGGAAAGCATTTTAGCCCACTCAATCTCTTCAACGTCAGAAAAGGTCGAGAGGTTAGATTCTTTGGCCATGATGAAACTTGCTTCCTAACGGATTTATTCAAAACGTATCAAATACATTCTTCATTTAACCTTAATCAGGACGTTTTTCCGATGAGATACAAAGTCACATTTCTTCTGGTTGCTTTTCTATTTGCCAAGGAAGCATTAGCAAATGAACCTACTTTGGATCCCTCTCAAGTGCAGGCTGAATCGTGGGCATACGATGACTATAAAGTAGTTAAGACTAATACGAGAACGCTATGGTTTGTCGACTACTATGATATTGCCCACTTAAAGAATAATCAGGGTGACAGTACACTTGTACTGACATTCACGCCTGAAAATTTGACTCAAGAAAAAGTCAGAACGGCAACCATTGAAGCTCTCGAAGATTCGAATTCAAGCATTAATGTGAACAGCCCTAGTATTCAGAGCCTTGTTGATAGTTTGTCTTTATCGTTAGCTAAGGGGGACGTTATCGCGATTGTTTACAAAGGGCAGGAGATGCAGATTCAGCATAATAATAAGGTTATTTATCAGACTCATTCATTTTCAGAAGAGAGCATAGCCTTTAGAAATATTTGGCTCGGTGAGACACCTGTTGATGATCTTCTATAAGAATTTTTTTGGTTGGAGTCAGTCTTTAGCCATCCTGATATTTACATTAATCCCGGTCACTGTTGTATTTCCGGCTAATGCGATGAGTGGAGACAATACCATGACTAGAACTGAAAAAGCTGAATTTCGAGAGTTTTCTAAAGGGCTTAAATACGAGCTGCTATTTAGGAACTTAGGTAAGCAGGTGTTTTCTGAGTTAAAAAATAAGCCGCCAGGCAGCATGACTTCGAACAGTCTAGAACTGCTGAATAAAATGGAAAAACATAATACTGTCGTGATGGCTCCCGTTCGCGATCAATATGATGTGGACAGTGAAATTGGTTGTAAAGATAAGTTACTCGCTAAAACGGTGACGTTAGCTTTGAAAACGATGCCTTACTTGGGAACTCGATATCTAGAAGGGAGCGCTGAACGATTTGTTCGCCAGCTGAAGGAAATCGAAGCATCGAGTCCGGAAGGTTATGAAACACAGATGACCTATATGGTTGAACATGAAGAAGCGTTACATCGCTACCTAGTTCATCTCAATAATGGTGATCAACAACGTGTTCATTCTGTGCTCGAAGATTTTGTTGTAGATTATAATGTTCAATAGGCTAACTACGGTCGGCAACGCCCGAATAGCAACATCCTATCGTCACTAGAGCGACATTCTAGAAGAGGTTATTAATGAAAAAACTGTCTTTGATTATTTTATTAGTTTTGCCAATGATGGGTTGTGAAACAACGGTCGATCCTATTGTTCATGAATCTAAGTTAAATGCCGTTGATGAAAGTGTTTTGATTGTTGATGCGAATGCGCAAGAACAACAGTTTGAAAAAATCTTAACCATCGATCATTCTCGATTAGCTGGACAAGCCGATGAGTATTTAGCTCCAAGCCGTGTCGATCTTTATACCGACGATGTGCTCAATACTCAGTTATTAAAAGATGACCTGCAAGTTGGGTTAGACCTGCCTTTTCGTGTTTTGAATTATGTCGAAAACGATGCACAAAAAGCGGTTTATACAGACGCACAGTTTATTCAAAAGAGGCATGCCATTACGGACAGTGACGCACTTACTCGTTATGCAGAAGCAACGACAAGTTTGGTTAGAGGTTTAGACAATGTCACTCCAGTTGAAAGTGAGGGTTTAACAGAAGGGTACGGTATAGAAACACTGGTTTCAGACTATGATTTTGAAACAACCTTAGTCAATATTAAAAGAGATGTGCTGGACCAAGATGACACGGTTTGGTTTATTAACTGGGACTTCAAAGAACGCGCTGAAGCGATCGGTGAAACCTTGCCTAATGCAACCTTACTTGTATTTGGTGGTCCAGCCCCAGGAGCGAAAGCGATGACCGACTTCCCAAGCATTGGTTTAGACGCTTTTGGCCAAAAAGTATTAGTAGTAGAGCAAGATGGCCAAGTTATTGTCTCTTACAACAATATTGTCGATATGTCGGAATTGCATTACCAAGACAATGCAATTTCTCACAAGATTATTAATTTTCGGTTAGGAAAAACACTGAGTGGTGCCGTAGAAAAATAATTTGATGTAAAACCGCTTCAAAACAAATTTAATCTAGAAAGATAGAATCATAAATAAGAGACCATATTTACCTAAAGTATGGCTTGGCCTCTTATGGCCTAAATTTCATTGTTTATATTTTTTTAATTAACGACCTTTAATTTACAGTTTATAACCTAGCGGCTAAATTAATGGATTAATAGCCCAACTTCAATCTTGCCATAGTAGGCGTTAATTTAAACTTTGGAATAAAATGAAAATACAATTAGTTACACTATCTTATCTATTCGTTCTTTCTTTTTCTGGTGCAGTTTCGGCCAGTGATATGAATAAAAAATAACATTCAGAGAAAGACTTATCTATTGATAAAAACTACCACAGTCAAGATGTCCGAAATGTTCAAAGTAACATTAAAGCTGGATACGAAACCATTGAAGATTTAGATCTACTCTCCGTTGAAGGTACATATGGTATTAACGATAAAGCGAGTGTAAGCGTCGGTTATAAACAGCTCGGAATTGATGGTTATGATGAAACTAGTGATGCTATGACTCTTTCTGGCCAATACAATGTATCAAATAACGTTGTTATTGACGGTGAGTGGAATATCTCTGGGGACTACGACAATCTTACGGTCGGTGGTAACTACGTCGCTGATGCTGGATTTGGTGCGTGGAACGTGGGTGCTAATTATTCAAGTGGTGATGCAAGCGACGGTTTTGACCTAGAAGCGGGTATTTTGGTGCCATTTGGTAACATGTACTATCGCGGTGACTTTACCTATTTCTTAGATTCAGGTTACGACAGTGTATTCGAAAACGCTCTGGGTTGGACCAACGGCAATATCGATGTGAATGCATCAGTAACCATGTATGAGCTCGACGATACATCGGTTGATATTGAGTTTGGCTACTATTTAAGTTTGTCCTTTCGTATCTATTCATTAATTGTAAGAGTATTGGGCGCAACTATGGTAGATATTGTTCTACAGATTATTGCTATTGAGCAAGGATCTTAACTTACCAAAAAATCAGATTGAAAGATTAACCGACCTTACTTAGTCTTTCGCATAATTCGAAGGAAACAGAGCTCGTTTCGCTTCTTCATCACGTTCGGTTTTAAATTCAACGCAAAAAGCCCCTGATGTCATGTCAGAGGCTTGATGGTGTTCATTGTGTAGGGAAGGCTAGGGAGCCTTAATGTTTACCTTATTAGAAGCGAAATTCAGCGCTTAGTGCGTAGCTGTTGTCTACGATTTTTGCTTCGTACATTGTGTATTCCAGTGCAACACGAACAGGACCTAGAGTAACACCCGTACCCACGCCGTAGTAAATGTCGTCTGTATCACCTAGGTTACTTTGGAAGTGACCGATACCTAGACGACCGTATACGTCAAAAATCGTAATAGGTAGTGTTAGTTTTGTACTTGCTAACCATGCATCTGAATAGATGTGTTCGAAATCTTTGTGTGTATCAACAAAGTCCGCGTATCCAGCTTCAACCGATAGTAGGTCGTTAATTTGATAGCCTATGTAAAGGCTGTAGCCGCTATTCTCATCACTGAAATCTGTATTGTCGCTTTCAGCTTGGTACTCAGAATATAGGTAGCTAGCACCAATGTATGGGTCAGCGCTTGCTTGAGTTACAAAGAAGATAGCAGTGATAGGAAGAATAAATTTGTTCAGTTTCATGGTTTAAAGCTCTTAATATAAAGGTTAACTAATGTTCCCTAGTCCGTCAGCGGGTGATGTGTCTACATCAATTCTTATGTCCTTATTGCAAGTGATTACAGGGAACGTTATGCCTTTCTCTCGTTTGCATGTCGCCCCTCACTTGCGGTGTGGAGCTATCATGCAGATTTTATGATTCGCTGACATAACGTAAAGCTCACCAGTTCATAAAGTTTCATAACTTCAATGTCAAGAAAATATAAAGTTAATTATTACAGCTAGTTAGGCTCAATTTTAATTGAAAAAATTTTAAGGTTACTCGTATTAATTTTTTCTTGTTCTGGGTTTTCACGATAACCGCCGTGAATTTTATGGAAATGCATGTGAACGATGTCTGCTGACACGAAAATTGTGAAAAATCACACACAACCGGTCGAAATTATCAGCAAAATCATTGGATTGAAGCTATGTTTAGACGATAAGAAGAGCCATAAAGAGTGAGTGAACGTGAATGCTTGAGAAAAACATCAGTTTTATCGTAGATGAGTGGCAGTTTATGCCTAACGAAGGGCAGATTCAGTTTGCAGATTCGTGTATTACGATTGATAACCGCCTCACTAAATTGCTTGAGTTCTTATGTTTGAACCCGGGGTTGACTCATACGCGTGATGAGTTAATTGAAGAGGTTTGGAATGGCAGTATATTAACCGATCAAGTTGTCACACAAGCGGTATTTGAACTACGAAAAGTTCTGAAAACACAGAGCAAAAGGACAAGCAGTTATATTGTTACGGTTCCAAAACGTGGTTACCGATTTGATGGTGAAGTGAGAGTTGAGAAAGTAGAGCTCCAAAAACCTGATTTCCAAAAACCAACTCTCCAAAAACCAGATCAGCTTGATGTTAATGAACGCCAATCAACGCCTGAAACCCAAGAATTTGTCGAAAGAGGAGGCCGGGAAGAGGGATATGTAAAGCCATCAGAAAATTCGCCAAGAAGTAGAAAGTTGCATTACATACTGACGTTTTTGGCGGTTGTTATCGTTTTACAATCATCATATATATGGTTTTCTCAGAACAAACAAAGCCCTTCGCAAGCAAGCTCGACTCACTCATTAAGTCATTATGAATTTCGTTATGTTGTACTGAATGTAACGGAAGAAGTTAAGGCGCAACCCGAGCTCTATGGAATCGTAATTAAACTAATTGAACATATTGGTTTTTATAGCAATATCAGAGTGGTTAAGTCTGATGAGCACAAGAAGTTGGCCGCGATTGAGTTTAATATCTCAACGGCGAAAAGCAGTGACGGCAAGAAAACTCGTTTATTGGTGAAGTATGTTAACCGAGCGTCGGGAGGCGTGCATTTGAATCGCCGTTATTCCACCAACTTTGCTCGTTTCCATGAAACGTTTCCAACGATGATCGACGATCTATTGCGTGCTATGTATATCGATGTACCTGAAGAAGAGTTACGGCGCAATATTTCTGTGTTCCCACAGGATAAAGAATCGGTCAAGGCGTTGATGTCTGCGACCGGGGTTTCTTATAGCACCGTGGATTTTGATATGGCGCTTAAGTATTTTCGAGAGGCCAGAACACTGGCTCCGGATAACGCTTATGCTATTTCGGTGAGCTACATAAGTGAAGTGCTGGCGGTTTTCTCTAAAGATGAGGAAAATATTCAACCTAGAATTAAGGCGTTGAACGAGCAATATTCCTCGTCTTTGTCTGCCATTCTTAAGCTAGGAAACAATCCTCGTGTTTGTGAAGCGAACGCAATATTAGCACTGTCTCAAAGTGATCCTGATAAGGCGTTACAGATTTTGTTGTCGATTCCTTACAATCAACATACCCCTTTGACTTACCTTTTAATGGCTAAAGCAGAAGAGGCACGTGGCCATATCACGGGTGCCAAAGAGCTGTATCTGCAAGCGACACAAAATACCTCTTCACCGACTGCATTGACGCTAGCTGGTCCGTTGTTCTTTGACAGTAATCTAGACAAACTGATTGAACAACTTCAGGGCGTCAAACTCGACGTTGACGGTAAATAGTGAAAGTTAAAAAGTAGATAAAAGCGGTAGCACTAGAATTAGCAGCCGCACTGGAAATAGCAATCGCACTAGGTACTGCAATCAAAAGCTAACTAGCGCGTTTCGTTTCTCTATTACATGATAAGGCCTCGGTTACCGAGGCCTTTCTATTCGTGGAGTGTTCTTCTTTAATACCTTGGTTACGCTTTTCTGCAACAGCAGAGAATTAGGGTAAGCAATTAAGTTGCCGCTTGGGTGCTTGATTAGAGTATGAAACATCTTAATCTCGAGGATCTTTCCTTCGATATCATCACCATCTGCAACAATTATTGAATCGCCAATTCGGTAAGGGAATACGAAGAAGATCAGAAAGCTCGTGGTGATATTGCTCAGAATTGACCATTGGGCGATGAAAGCGACGCCAAAAACGGTCACCAAGGACGAGATGAAAATGGTGAAGTTCCCATAGCCAATCCCACTCACGATGATATAGGTTGCAAACAACAGTATGAACGAGAAAATGTTGAAGCAGCGAATGATGAACATTGTGCGTGTCGACGCGACAGACTTTACCTGTGCAAGGTTGATAACAGTCGTCGAAATAAAGCGCTTGAGAAGCCAATAGGCAAAAATAAATACAAGGGCAAGCAGCAAGTCATATTGCTTTAGTGTATTAAAGATGTGGACTAGAAAGTTCGGCATAACGACCTCAATTGTGATGAGCCGTTATTGTGCATAGTTGCTTGAGTGTGTGTATCATCAAACGATTATCGTTTTATAATACGAGAAATGAATAGAAGTCTTTTTTGATTTCAATAAACATTGTTGATATGGTTTTTAGTAACAAGTTATTGATAGGTATTACTTTATTTTTTGTTTATATTTTTATAACTGATATGTAAGCCTTCTGTGATGTCTGATGTCATTCAATTTGTAGAATAAGCGCTCCTTTGTTCTTCATCGAGTTAGTCATGACAATCATAGTTATAAAATTAGTGTTTATTTATATCCATAAAAGGCGAAAAACCAAGCAGTCAAAGCCGTTAGATATGAGGTTCTTTTAAGATGCTGACCTTACTCATTACTCAATTTATTATTTTCTGGACAGTGGTTGGTCGTATTCGCGCAACGTCTGTTTCTACACGTTTAAATCGAGAATCGGTACTGCCTCTAAAGGCTTTAAAGGAAATAGATAAGGATTGCTTTATAACAGGCGAACTTTATAACGGACGAACTTAATAGAAGAACGAGCTTAACTCACCAATCAAGCTCTGTTTTGACAATGCGGCTCAGTACGGAACTGAGCTTCGTATTCATGTTTTGCACGCTTGACTGGTGAGTGTCAGTAATAGAGTTATTGTTACTATTACTATTACTATTACTGTTACTGTTATTCAGCGAAGTTAGACGGGAATAACGCTCTAAGCGCCTCTTCATCACGTTCGCTCTTAAACTCAATGCCTTTGCCGATTTCACGCGCGCGCAGTGCGGCAGGGCGGCTGTTGATTGTATCAAACCAACGCTTTAAGTTCGGGTAAGGTTCTAGGCCTTCTTCACCAAGAACAAAAGGTGCTTTATCAATCCAACCCCATGCCGCGACATCGACAATGGTGTACTCATTTCCGACGAAAAAATCACGACCTTCCATATGCTTTTCTAACACTTCATAGTGACGTTGTGCTTCACGCAGGTAACGGTTCACGGCGTAGTCTAGGCCTGCTGGCGCAGCATGACGGAAGTGTACCGATTGGCCAGAATATGGACCAAGACCACTCGCGATGAACATCATCCAAGATAGCAGTTCAGCTCTGTCTTCTGGCTGGCCCGCTAGCTTGCCTGTCTTCTCTGATAGGTAAAGAAGGATAGCGTTAGAGTCGAATACACGTTGTCCGTCATCTTCAATCGCCGGCGTTTTTCCATTCGGGTTAATCAAACGAAATTCCGGAGTGTGCTGCTCACCCTTTAAAGTATCAACAGGGACAAGTTCAAAATCTAAGCCTGTCTCTTCTAGAAACAGTGCAATTTTCATTGGGTTTGGTGTCTGGTGAAAATAAAACTTAAGCATGGGGTAACTCCTTGTATTGGACATTCATTAAAACACCACTTGAACGATCGTTCAATAATTGATTGTGAATTATATGAAAATTAACCTGTTTTTTTGAAACGAGTGGTGATTGAACTTCCGTATGTGGGAAGAAGTTGGCGTGAATCTATTTGGGGTTGAGAACCTTAAGTAACTGAAAGTATGTGTTTATATGTGAGCTTTCATGTCGATGGTAAGTCTAAAATCGAGTGTGTAAGTGTCGATTATGATGGGGGAGGCGTGTGAGTTAGAAGCTAGATATTCGAAAATAGTCAGTGACATCATTGTTATACAATAACTCGCTAGGTTGGTGAGCGTGTTTAGGCGTACAAAATCGTGATCTGCAGCCACATCTTATGCAACAAATGAATATTAACGCTGTAGATTCTGGTGCGCTTCACGGTTTTTTAATACTAGGAGCTTACATTGGGGAGCAAATCTGATGCGAACACTTAACGACACAGGATCTTTCCATGAAAAAGAACATTATCGCCCTCGCTCTTGGTGGCATGCTGGCTTTTAGCGCAACTCCTTATTCTTTTGCTGCTAACGATGGTGCTGTAGAAGCTTCAGCAGATTACGCTCAGTTGGTGACTAAGCGACAAGTCGTCGATCAGTTACTGCATGATGCGCTGCAGGCATTTAAGTCTCCAGCAAGAATTTCTCACGCGGGCTTCACGGCAAAAATGCCAAGCAACATGGAAATTGTGACGAATCGATTGTTAGAAGCCTACAAGCTTGAGCCTTACCGCACTGACTTGCTTATATCGGCAGCGAACGCTCAGATCTATAATAAAAATGCAGAGCGAGCTATTGAGTTGTTTGAGCAAGCACTGACGGTTGCGCCAGACGATGTCGACCTTCATGCGTATCTAGCGGTTTGGCAACGATTTGATGGTAATGACAGTGAATCCAACAAGCATATAGAGAAGCTTGAGAGCTTGAACAAAGGCAAAGCCGAAGACATCAAACGTATCTTTGCTACGGTCGATCGCGTATTAGAAACACCGTTGAAAGAATCGGCAGATAAAGGGCTACTGAGCGATCACGGCGCCATCGTTACTTTGGGTTACGCGCTTAACCCTGATGGCTCCATGCATGAGATCTTGATTGAACGTCTTGAAACCACATTGGCAATGTCCAAAGCCAACCCGGATGCGATGATTGTGCTAACGGGTGGCGTGCCTAAGAACCACAAGACAGAAGGCAAGTTGATGGCGAATTGGCTTATTTCAAAAGGGGTGAGTAAAGACCGCATCATTGAAGAAAACTATGCAACTAGTACGGTAGGTAATGCATTGTTCAGTAGTTACGCGCTTGCTCGTCATAATATTAAACATGCGACCATTATTAGCTCGGCGAGCCATGTTCGTCGTGGTCAAACTCTGTTTGAAATTGCGAGCTGGCAAACTGGCCCTCAAGGAATCACATTTGATACGGTTGCTTACCCAGATAAGCCGTTAGAAAGTCTTAAAAATGCAAGCAGTGGCGAACTGTTAGGTATCTACCGTGACGCTCTTCGTACCTATGGTATGTGGAGCTACCGCTCTTACCCATTGGAATCTCGTTAAGCCCAAGCTTCACTTGTTGGTACAATCAGGAAGCGTGAGGTGGTAAACTGCGCTTCTATTTTTATTTTGTGTTTTATAGGTAAAGTGATGAACCCGATTCTAGCGCTGTTGAAAGAGAACAATATTAGCGACGAGCAGATCAGCGAGATATTCAAGACGCTGACAGAGAAACCTCTTGCAGCAATGGCGACAATCAGCCAGCTTGGATTACCTCAAGATAAGCTTCAAATGCTGATGAGTCAGGTAATGCAAAACCCTGCGCTAATCAAAGAAGCAGTTGAAGAGCTTGGCCTAGATTTTTCTAAGGTTGAAGCGGCTAAGGAGCAACTTCAAAAATAAGTGAGTTGAATGAGCTGATATCGTCTTAGCTTATTCACATTCAATGAAAAGGTCGTTTAAGTTCAGCAACAGGCTGTCTTAACGGCCTTTTTTGATCTTGGTGGCGATTATTCACTTTGATCAAGTTGCTTTCAATCCCTGCCTCCCATTTTCTACTCAACGACTATTTCAACACAATTGACAGCACTTTTGCCAAATATGCGTCGCTACTGACAATTTACTTACTAGACTTAATTAACCTATGTGCGACTTGATATGTGCACCTTGATGAACAGTGTTTTTTGGATGAGGAATGCCCTGAATAGTAGGGACATAAACATCAAACAATAGCGCTGTTTATTTATGGGTCACAACAAGAAAAAGAATAAGAGGGCACTCAAATAAGCCCTTTATTGAGCAGTGATTTTATAGGAAATGAGTTATGAAATATTTAAAGGAAACCGCTTTAGCGAGCCTTGTGTTGGCAGGGCTTGTTGGTTGTGGCGGTGATTCAGGTTCATCAAGCAGCACGACACCCATTACCTTGAGCGTGAGTGATGCGCCCATTGATGATGTTAAAGACGTCACTGTGACATTCAGTAAGGTCGCTTTACTTCCAGATCAGGGAGGCACACCATTAGTTTACGACGTGTATAAAACGGATGAAAACGGCGACTACGTTGATGAAAATGGCGATCCGTTGCCAGACGGTGAAGAACCTATTCCATTAAGTGTTAATTTATTGGATTACCAAGGCAGCGATGCACTTCCTTTGATTGAAAATGAGGTCGTTCCGGTAGGTAACTACAAGCTGTGTGTATTTGCGAATGATGGCGATCACCCAACACATCAATCTTACGTGATAGAAAACGATGATACGACTCGTGAGTTAACGGTGAAAGGTAATGGCGCGTGCCCGCAAGGTGTGGGTAAAGAAGATAACGCTGGCGTGCTTTACTTTAATGATTCATTTAATGTGAACCAACAGAGTAACGATTTTGTTGTCGAGTTCGATCTTCGACGAGGCCTAAAGAACAGTTCAACATATCCTGATTACACTATTCAAAGAACGTCTGTAAGCCTTATCAATACGGTTGAGACAGGAAATATTGAAGGTACTGTTGCGAAGCAAACCTTTGATGCTTGTAGGCTCACAACCGATAATACCTTTGTTCAGGCGGTCTACTTGTATGAAGGCAACATCGACAAAGATGACATGACTCCGATTGGCGGTAGTGAGGAAGTAAAACCAGTCACTTCAGCTTCCGTTGTGCTTGGTGAAGACCAAACTAATTTTGAATTCTCACTGGGCTTTATTGATCCAGGTACTTATTCATTAGGTTATACCTGTACTGCGCAGCATGACAGTGATGAAGACAATGCTGATCCGGTTGCTGATGGTTTTGAGATCTATGATATTCAAAATAGTGTTCAGGTAGTGGTTGGTCAGGATAGCCAAGTATCGTTCTAAATTTTTGACGTGATTTAGCATTCGAATAAATACGGCCTCTTATTTGGAGGCCGTTTTTGATCATGTCACCTAGCTAGATGAATTTGATGAGCATTGAGTGTGACTATAGGGTAGTGATAATGTAACGTTGTCTCTCTTACTTTAACCTAGCGAAATGTACTCCGGCGTTGCTCATGAAATCTAGCTTAAGCATTCGATCTTACACCAAGCAATTTAATACTCATGCCCATGATGGTTATCATCAACTGGTGCTGCCCATCCAAGGGAGTATTAGCATTGAAATGGTGGGGTATGTTGGTAAGGTCGCTGTCGGTGAATGTGTGGTGATTCCAGTAACCACAGCGCATGCGTTTAAGGCGGATGAAGCCGCGCGGTTTATTGTCGCGGATATGGTGGGGTTACCGCAGCATTTGTTAGAGCATGAGCTCTCGGTTTTCACGATAACACCCCCTTTAATGAGCTTCCTGTTGTTTGTAGAGAAGCAATTGGAATATCAGGTCGATAGCGGTATTGAGTCATCAATCTTGGATGTGTTTTCACTGCTGTTAGAGCAACAACAAGTGAGCAAGAGCATCGACCCAAGAATCCGTGCGGTACAAAGGCTGATCGCGGATAACTACACGCAACCGTTATCCATTTCACAGCTTGCAGAAACGGCCTGTTTGAGCCCTACTCAATTCAAAAAACGCTTCAAAGAGTGCTTGGGTATCAGTGCGCTTAAATACATCACTCGATATCGCATGGAGAAAGCCCAAGCCTTGCTAACCCACACCGATTTACCGGTTCAGTTGATAGCCGAAAATGTGGGATATAGTGATGTTTCTGCTTTCAGTCGCCGCTTCTCTCAGCACTTTGGGATGTCTCCAAGGGCGTTTTTAGGCTCAATGAAAGACAGTCTTTAGAAACAACAATAGCGTCCTTTCGGCAAACTAATGTTTATCAACATTAACTATTATCTATTTCAGAACTGAAAATTGGGTAATAGAAATGAATCTTGCCATCAATCGCGTTAACGAATTCCAAACGGGCACTTTAGCCATCTTGTTTGCTTCTATTTTATGGGGCACGACAGGCACCGCCGCAAGCTTTGCACCTGATCTAAGCCCCTTGGCAATTGGTGCTTTTTCTATGGGCGTCGGTGGTCTAATGCAAGCGGGCTTGGCGTATCGAAAAATCCTATTCGCTTTCGACAAGCTTTTGCAGAACAAGAAGCTGTTGACCGTGAGCGCTTTGGCTTTGGCGATCTATCCTTTAGCTTTCTATTCTTCAATGAAATTATCTGGCGTGGCGATTGGTACAGTGGTTTCGATTGCTACCGCACCTTTCTTTTCTGCTCTGTTAGAGTGTCTTATTAGCAAAAAGAATAATATCAACAAGCGTTGGCTCATTAGCTTTGCGATTGGTGTGGTAGGCATTGGGCTGTTGGTGTTTTCAGAATCTTCAGCGGCGAATGAATCCGCTGATGATCTCAAGCTGTTGGGTATTGCTTTAGGTCTACTCGCTGGGTTGTGTTATGCCATTTATTTTTGGGCGACAAAAGCACTGATAGACAAGAACATTGAGTCTCAAGCAGCGATGGGTAGTATTTTTGGCCTGGGTGCGATGCTGTTGCTGCCAACGCTCTGGTTTACTGGTGAGAACCTGTTTTCCTCGCAGATTAACGTATTAGTCATCAGTTATCTGACGTTAATTCCACAATGCTTGGGCTATATCGCGTTCAGTTTTGGTTTACGCCATGTCACCGCTAGTAGTGCCAATCTGCTGACCCTGTTTGAACCAGTAGTTGCAGCGGTGCTTGCCGTCTGTGTTGTCGGTGAGCTGATTCCTTTTATAGGTTGGCTAGGTATGTTTCTGATTGTGCTGTGCTTGTTGATACAGTCGAAGCCATCTAAAGGAACGCTATAAGTATTTGTTTTGTAGCGCCTAATTGAAGTTTATTCATGCGTAATTCTTATAATTGAATAAAATCAGTATCTCAGTTGTGAGAGTGCTGTTACTATCGCTATCAATAGTCGGGGGGCATATACCTTATTTGGTGTGTGCTGAGATCGTTAATCGAGACCCGTTGAACCTGATTCAGTTAACACTGGCGTAGGGAACTATAAGCACTCGATCTACGTCTGCACCCATGAAAACTTTCATGAGCCTAATGCGACTTCTCCTTCGATCAGTGTTCGTTCTCCTGCGTCTTGTAAGATAGTAGGAGCGACAATGACACACAGTTCTATTTCAAAAGATTTAACGCCAAAAGCCTCAGTTTCACAGCACTCTGCTGATGGTTCGATTCGAACGAACACTCCGATTGTATTGACGATCGCAGGTTCAGACAGCGGCGGCGGTGCAGGTATCCAAGCTGATATTAAAGCCATGTCTGCTACAGGTAGTTTCGCTTGTTCGGTAATTACCGCTATCACTTCCCAGAACACTCAAGGCGTTTCCGCCATTTTTCCAATCCCACTTGATCATGTCGCTAGCCAGTTAGATGCGGTTTTCACTGACCTGAATATCGTGGCCGTAAAAGTCGGCATGTTGGCCGATTCGCAAATCATCAAAGTCGTTGCAGACAAAATTAAGCAGTATCAACCTAAGCATCTTGTGATTGACCCTGTAATGGTTGCGACAAGTGGCGATCTTCTTCTAGAAAACTCAGCTATCACGACGCTGAAGCAAGAACTGATTCCGCTGGCAGACATCATTACTCCTAATTTGCCTGAAGGCGCAGCGTTAACAGGCAAGCCGGTACCTGAAAGCGAAGCTGACATGCAGGGCATGATTGAAGACTTGCGCGCACTGGGCGCGAAAGCGGTACTTCTCAAAGGCGGCCATTTAGAGAAAGATGAGAACAGTAACGACTTACTGATTCTGCCAACCACCTCTGCTTTGATTAGTGCGAAGCGTTTTCCTACTAAAAATACCCACGGTACGGGTTGTACGCTCTCTTCGGCTATCGCTTCTTTTTTGGCTCAAGGCAACACGCTGGCAGAAGCTGTTGACCTAGGCAAACAATACATTTCGCGCGCGATTGCTCATGCTGATGAGCTGCAAGTCGGCCAAGGCCATGGGCCTGTAAATCACTTCTTCGCTGGACACGGCAATGTCCGTTAATACGGTTGGTGTTCAGCTCAGCAATGCCTCCTTACGTTATAACGACAGTGAGCACGCGACCTTATCTGGGTTGTCGCTTAGCTTAAACGCAGGTAAGTGGACGGTATTGTTGGGTCGAAGTGGCTGCGGAAAAACCACGGTATTGCGTTATCTGGCGGGCTTGCTGGACGACAAGGTGGAGTGGCAGGGCACATTGGCAACGTCCGATGAATTGCCTTTAACCGATCGCATCGCTTACATGGCGCAGCAAGATTTGTTACTGCCATGGCTATCGGTCATCGACAATGTTTGCCTGAGTCATCGTTTTCAAAATCCAGCTTCTGATAAAGCACTGCAAACCAATCAAGCACTAGAGTTGTTAGCTGCGGTTGGTTTGGCTGATTATGCGAATGCGATGCCGGATCAGTTGTCTGGAGGCATGCGCCAGCGTGTTGCTTTGGCTCGCACCTTGATGCAAGACAAACCTGTTGTGCTGATGGATGAGCCTTTCTCTGCGCTGGACGCAGTAACAAGGCATAAGTTACAAAGCTTAGCGTGTGGACTGTTAAGAGATAAAACCGTTGTGTTGATCACTCATGATCCACAAGAAGCGGTGCGTTTGGCGGACAATTTGTATGTGTTGCAAGGCACACCTGCGAATGCTCAGTCATTGTCTGTGCCTAACACAGCGACACCACGAGTGTTAGATGGTGAATGTGCTGAGTTACAACAAGCCATCTTAGATCAGTTGGAGCGTGACTATGAATGATCTAACGCGGAGCGAAGCTGTGGCTCGTTCAACTAACACTCAGATCACGACTAAGCGCCCTCGTCAGATGAATCCCGTTATGCGTTTGCTTATCAGCAGCGCCGTGATTCTCGGTTTATGGCAGCTAGTTGTGGTTGTCTTCGAGATGCCGAGCTTCATTCTGCCAGAGCCTGCAGAAGTCTTTATTAAGCTAATCGAACGTTACGATGTGTTACTCAAACATACATGGGTGACTGCGCAAGAGATCTTACTTGGCTTGCTACTCGGTTTGTCGATGGGGCTATTTTTCGCCCTGCAGATGTTGATGTTCGAACCACTAAAACGCTGGCTGTTACCTATCTTAATCGCTAGCCAAGCGATTCCTGTGTTTGCGATTGCTCCAGTATTGATGTTGTGGCTTGGCTATGGCATCGCGTCAAAGGTGGTGATGGCAGCGATCATTATCTTCTTCCCTGTAACCACTTGTTGCTACGACGGTCTGCGAAATACACCGACAGGCTATCTCGATCTTGCCAAAACGATGGGCGCATCGAAATGGCAATTGCTGCGTTATATCCAACTACCTGCTGCGCTGCCAACACTGGCGTCTGGCATTCGTGTGGCGGTGGTTATTGCCCCAATTGGCGCGGTCGTCGGGGAGTGGGTGGGTTCGAGTGAAGGGCTGGGTTATCTAATGCTACAGGCCAACGCGCGAATGATCATTGATGAGATGTTTGCAGCCTTGTTTATCTTGGCGGTGCTGTCTATATCGCTCTACTTCATCACAGACAAGTTACTCAAAAAAGCTATCCCTTGGGAGAACCAGTAATGGCTTGCTCAATAACACTTTGTTTAATAAGGCTTCGCTCAACGCTATTTATCTCAACAATAGCTCGTTAAAAATGAGCTCTATAAACACAATAATAATATTCAAAAGGAAAGGTTAACTATGAAAAATACCAAATTGGTAGGTGCAGTGGCACTGCTTGCTTCGTTAGTTTCAGGTCATGCTCTAGCGGACTCTGAACAAAAGAAACTGACATTGATGTTGGATTGGTTTGTAAACCCGAACCACGGCCCGATTGTGATTGCTCAAGAGCGTGGTTACTTTGCTGACCAAGGCTTAGAGGTTGAAATCCAAGAACCAGCAGACCCAAGCACGCCAGCGAAACTTGTCGCAGCAGGTAAGGTTGATTTAGCGGTAACTTACCAACCAAGTTTAACCATGGATGTGGCAGCGGGTCTTCCTTTAGTTCGTGCATCAACCCTTATCGCGACGCCACTGAACACACTAATGGTACTGGATAACGGCAAGAACGATTCATTAGCGGATCTGAAAGGCAAAAAGATCGGCATCGCGATTGCGGGTAACGAAGAAGCGACTATCGGTACCATGCTAGCTCAAGAAAATGTTGCATTTACAGACGTGCAAACCATCAATGTCGGTTGGGCACTTTCATCTTCATTGGCATCGGGCAAGGTAGATGCAATCTGGGGTGGCCTACGTAACTTCGAAACTAACCAGCTAGCCCTTGAAGGTTTTAAAGCAAAAGCATTCTTCCCAGAAGAGCACGGTGTGCCAGCTTACGATGAGCTTATCTTTGTTGCGAACGCAAAGCAGCACGATGATGAAGCGATCAAAGCGTTCAACAAAGCATTGGAGCAAGCAACAACTTACATCGTGAACCACCCACAAGAGTCATGGAGCGAGTTTGTTGCGTATTCACCAGATACGTTGAACAACGAGCTTAATCAACGCGCATGGAACGACACACTGACTCGTTTTGCACTTCGCCCTTCAGCGGTTGATCTAAAACGTTACGACGATTACGCACAGTTCATGTTCGACAAAGGCATTATCAAATCATTACCAAAAGCCGCTGATTACGTACCGACTTTTGACTAAGGAATCTCATGAAATACCAAGACTTAATCCAAGCCTGTCAGCAAGATTGGCAAGACTACACCGAGCATGATTTTGTTAAAACGCTGGCAAACGGCACGCTAGCTCAACCCTGTTTTCTGCATTATCTGAAACAAGATTTTCTGTTCTTGAAGCAGTATGCCCGCGCTTATGCGTTGGCGATTTACAAGGCAAAAACACTGGCTGATATGCGTCGTGCACTGCCAAGTGTTCATGCTCTGCTAGATTCTGAAATCTCTCACCACGTGACTTACTGTGGTCAGTGGGGTTTAACCGAATCTGACCTAGAAAACGAACCGGAAGATTTCGGTACAGTTGCTTACACGCGCTACGTTCTAGATGCGGGTATGACGGGTGATCTTGTCGATCTTTATGCGGCACTGGCTCCGTGTTCAATTGGTTACGCTGTGATTGGTAAAGCACTTCTAGAAAGTAGCGATACCGTATTAGAAGGCAACCCATATGCAAGCTGGCTGCAACTGTATGGCGGCGAAGAATTCCAATCTGGCGTGGCAACGGGCGCAGAATACTTCAATCAGCTGCTTGCTGAAATTGATATCAACAGCGAGCGCGGTCAGAACATCGTTCATATCTTCAAAACGGCAACGCGTATGGAAGTGGCTTTTTGGCAGCAAGGGCTGAATGCACTTAATGACTCAACCTCGGCTTAAAAGCGACTTTTACGAATAAGGATTTATCCATGCTAACTGAACAAATCATCCAATCGTTGCGCGCAGTACGAGAGCAAAAACCACTGGTTGTGAACATCACCAACTACGTCGTGATGAACAATACGGCCAATGCGTTATTGGCGATTGGCGCTTCGCCTATCATGGCGCACTCGCAGCAAGAACTGGCTGAGATGATGTCTTTCTCTGGCGCGCTTGTGATCAACATTGGCACGCTCGACAGTGTTTGGACGCCAAGAATGTGTTTTGCTGTTGAGCAAGCGAACGCGAACAACAAGGTGGTGGTTCTTGACCCTGTGGGTTGTGGCGCAAGTACGCTGCGTACCGAGACTTCTCGTGAAATTGCACGCTTAGCCGATAAGTTGATCATTCGTGGTAACGCGTCTGAGATTATCGCGTTAGCGGGTGAGCAAGCACAGAGCAAAGGCGTTGATGCACTGGATAGCAGTGATGCTGCATTAGGCGCAGCGCAATGCTTAGTGGCTGAATACGGTGCGAATGTGGTGATTTCTGGTGAGACAGATTACGTTGCCACCAAAGACAGCGTTGTTACGTTAAATAATGGTCATCCAATGATGCCGTATGTGACGGGCATGGGTTGTACTCTTACTGCATTAACGGGCGCTTTCGCTGCTGTTGGAGATGAAAGTGGTTTAGCGGCAGCGGCGGTATTAGGTGTGGTTGGTGAAATCGCAGCTGAGAACTCACGCGGCCCAGGTAGCTTGCAAATGAACTTACTTGATGAGCTGTACCAGTTAGACGAAGAGACACTGATTCAACGTTTGAAGGTTCAGTAGATTCAATCTAGATCTGCATTCGTAGCTTATTAAAAAGCCCTCAACACATATGTGTTGAGGGCTTTCTTATTATATAAACCGTGTTCGCCATGTTTTCAATAAACGAGGCTCTAAATAACAGAGACAGAAAGTCAGCTAGGTTCTAAATCGATTTACTTGGCTCTCTAGGTGATGAGCAACCTCGGTTAAGTCACTCGCGGCACCAGAAATGCTGCTGACCGACTCTTGGTTGCTTTGTGCGATGGTATTTGCACCTTGCGCGTTTTCACCTAACGACTTGGTCAGACAATCTTGCTCGTCTACAGATACTGCGATCTGGCTGTTAGCCTGATTCAGATCTTGGATGTGTTGGTTAATCACATGCAAGTTTTGAGAAGCTTGTTGTGCCTGAGTCGAAGCATCTGAAACAGTGCTGTGGCTCTCTTTGATCGACTCTAACGCATCTTTAGCGCCGCGTTGTAGCGATGTGATGAGTTCATCAATTTGGCTAGCTGAATCTTGGGTACGCTTAGCGAGCGTTCTTACTTCATCGGCTACGACAGCAAACCCACGACCTTGTTCACCTGCGCGCGCAGCTTCGATAGCCGCGTTCAATGCCAGTAGGTTGGTTTGCTCAGAAACGCCTTTGATTACTTCAAGAATGGCGCCAATATTCATCGACTCTTTGTGTAGGTCAGTCACTTTTTGGCTGCTCACCTGCATGCTTTCATCGGCGCTGCCAATTTCATGCAGTGTTTTGTCTACTTCTTTGAGTCCCATCGCGACATTCTCGGTTGCTTGGTTGGCAACTTGAGACGCGTGGTTAGCACTTGCAGCAATTTCTGATGTGCTTGAAGCCAATTGATCAACGGCAGAAGAGATGTTGATCATTTCACTGTTCAATTGTGTTGCATTGGTCGAGCTGTTGTTTGTCACTTGATTGAGTGACTCCGACATCTCACCAATACGCACGCTAGAGCGGTTCACTTGGCCAACAATATCGCGCAGAGATTCAATGGTGATCTCCATATTAGTCAGCAGTTCACCAATCTCATTTTTGCTCTCAATGTTCACTTCCACATTCAGGTTGCCCTGAGAAAGCTCATTGGTGATCTGTTTAACTTGTGCGATGCCTTTGGTGATAGAGCGAGTCACCAAAACGGCGCTCGTCATGCCAATAACTAAAGCGACACCCGTTAGCAAGATGATGATTTGAACTGAACGTTTTTCACTGGCTTGCAGTACTGGCGTGAGTGCTTGCTTCTGTTGCTCTAGAATACTTTGAGCATCCGCTACCGCAATCGCTAAGCTGTCACCAATAGAGGCAAGGCTAGCGGTTCTTTGAGTGTTCTCAAGCATCTGTTGATGAACTTGCTCAAAGCCTTTTGCATACGCTTCACGTTGGTTTGAGAAGTCTTCAATCAGCTCACTTTGATAAGGCGATGATTTGAGAGATTCAATGTCGCCTTCAATACCTGGTAGCGCGTATTCAAAGATATCTTTACCCGCTTCATAGGTTTTAAGGTCATTGTTGTTTGAATAACTGAGTACAGTGATCTTGGCTGCGAGGAAATTCTCCATCAACATGCCCGCGTATAAGCTCGCGTTTGGATCATTGTTATTGTAAGACTCATACAACAAACTTTGAGCAGCTTTCAGTGCGTTGGTTTCTCGTTGGACCATCTCAACGTTGACCAGTTGGTCTATGAGAAGCTCACTCTGTTTCATTGAACCATAAGCCACATCAAACGCCGCCACACTGTCTTGCACTAATTGCAGGCTAGCTAGGCTATCGGTTTTGGTGGTGGATTGGATTAAGTTGTTGAGCAGTTCATCAATCGCAAGTTTGCTTGATTGATAATTCGTTTCGTACTGTTCATCCAATGACTCTAAGTAACGTTCAGAAGCTAAACGCATCTGAAGAAAGTGCACTTGAATGTTGCTAGATAATGTCGCTTTTTGGCTGAGCTCACTGTATTGGCTAAAGCCGTTCGACAAGGTTTGGATACCTTTGTAACTCACAAAGCCTGAAATGACGAAAAAGAGCAAGCAGATGGCATAACCCAGCTTGATCTTGAGCGCTATAGAAAGGTGGCGCATAACTATCCCTATATTTACCTGATTCCTTCACAGCGGAGTATTTCATAAAACAGCGTTCTGGGCATGCTTGAAGTGAATACTTTGTGTAATAAGTAACGCTTTAGTTAAAAAGTTCAGGTTTTTCGGCATGCTTTCAACGAGTTGCGTATTTGATGGTTCGTGTGTAATTGAGCTAATTTAGTATTAACTTCCATGCACATGATGCGATTTGTCGGTAAAATAGTACAACGCCAATTTTAGACATCGACTCCAAAGGTACGAAATGAACCCTTATAAGCTCTATTTAGTAACGGATGACCAACAAGATTTAGAAACGCTTAAGTTTGTGGTTGAACAAGCGGTTGCGGGTGGCGTCACTATGGTTCAAGTGAGAGAAAAGCACGGAGATGTAAGAGCCTTCATTGAACGAGCACAAGCCGTAAAGTCGATTTTGGCAGGTTCTGGTGTACCGCTGATCATTAACGATCGGGTAGACGTTGCATTGGCTGTCGACGCCGATGGTTTGCACTTAGGGCAATCGGATATGCCTGCAGAGTTAGCACGCCAGTTGATAGGTCCAGATAAGATTCTTGGGTTATCAATTGAAACTGAACAGCAGTTACAAGAAGCCGATAGCTTACCGATCGATTACATTGGCCTCAGTGCGCTTTTTGCCACACCGACCAAGACGAATCTAAAGAAACATTGGGGCTATGATGGAATTAAAATGGCGTTGGAGACAACGAAGCTACCGATTGTCGGTATTGGTGGAATTAACGAATCGAACATCCCGCAGTTAGTTGAGAGCGGTATTCATGGGTTAGCACTGGTATCTGCGATATGTCACGCTGAAGATCCAAAACAAGCGACGCGGGATCTGTTGTCTCTGATGGGAGAGTGAAGGCTTTTAGACTAGAAAATAAATGAGTTTAACTGTTTGTTTTCTAGCTAAAACATAAGCACAGATATGTGCTTATGTTTATCGCTTGAGCTTTTAAGGCAATTTATTTAATACACAGTTTGGTTTACTGAGCGCATAAAGCAACAGTACCGATGATCATAAGAACGATCGCGGCATACCAGCCGTATTGTGCGGTCTTATCAGCAACAAACACCTTAATGTAGTTGAGTTCTTCATGCGCCATTGCAATGAAGTCTGTGTAGTTTATCGATAACTCGCGGCTGGCTTCTTTCAAGTCTTGCTGAAGTTTGTTGAAAGCCTCATCGATGAAGCCTTTTGTTTCTGAAACAGACGGAGTAGCAACCAAAGTTAAGCTATTCCAAACTGCCATACGCGATTCATACTCGCTTTCACTGACACAATTAAGTACGCGTAAATCATACTCTCGTTTGTTACGCTCTTTGCCCATTTTCTCAGGGCAAATATTTCTTAAAACGTTCACGACAAATTTTCCAAAAGGTTCATTTAGATATAAAAAAGCACTCGAAGAGGGCTCATAAACTGGGTGCGAATCAATATTCAAAAGTGATCTATTTGAAGCTTTCACAAGTGGTTGCAGGGCAGGGGCACTTATGTGGGAGATTTGAAGTTGGGTCAGTGGTGTTAAAGAGCGATTTGGGTTTGTCGATATCAGTTTGATAAGACAAACCCTTTGGGATCGCAGTGTAGTTATGTCACTTTGGGACATCAACTAGGGTGTTTTATCCACACGACAAAGATATTTATCGGCAAGATAAGCAGAAATGAGGTAGCGGTGGTGAGTCTCACGCCGACATAGAATCTCTGAATTGACGATGTTTTGAAAAACAGAGGTGCTTTCAAAAATACAGGAGGCTAGTTGGCTTGCCATTGATTGTATTGCAGTGAGTGCCTCTTAAGCTGCTCGATAAGGCTGATGAGAACTGGGCCATTGATGTGGCTGCGAGACACCAAACAACCTACAGGAGTAATCCAACCACCATGCTCGTGTGAGACAGGTAACGCCACAAGTTCGCCTTTTTGAATGCCTTCCATCACCATCATTTCAGGCACATTTGCCCAGCCAACGTTCTGTTCAACGAGATCGATGATCGTTTTGTGGTTGTTGGCATACCAAAGCATCGAGCTAATACCGTAGGTGAACCACAGTTCGCGCTGCTTTGAACTGCGATGCACACATTGGCGGTAACGCTTTAGATCTGAGTCTTGTACTACCGACATTTGGCTGAGTTCGTGAGTGGCGGAGCTAACTGTAAGAAAGCGGGCTTGGCCCAGTAAGAAGAAGTCCATATCCACTTTAAGTTCACCATCCGCATAGATGATGCCAATCTGCGCTTTGCCGCGTCTCACCAGATCTTCAACATCGAAGGTAGAAGTGGTGATGATATCGAAGTGCGTGATTGGGAACTGATCGGCCAGTGAGCTGATTATCTTAATGAAATTCTTATCTATGATGCTTTCATCAACCGCAATGATCAGTTCGTGCTCATCTTCTTGTGTGAGCGATTCTACTTTTTGGTCGAAGTACTTTTGTTGGTCGAGAATCGACTTAGCGACAGGTAATAACGCTTTACCTGTGTTGGTCAAAACGGGGATGTTTTTCTCTCGGTTAAACAGCTCTTGGTCGATGGCAATTTCTAGGTTGGCGATCGACTGGCTGACTCCAGACTGAGCGCGTTTCAGTTTGCGAGCGGCGGCAGAGAAAGAGCCACTTTCACACACAGTGACGAAGACTTTTAATTGCTCAAAACTGTACATGTTATCTCTCGCTCAATACCAAAGGGGGTAATAACTCCTAGGCTATCACTATTCGTGATGGCTGTTAACTTTCTCTTATTATTTCAGGTGACATAATCTCGACCAATCCAACACGTAATAGATTATTTAGAGGAATGTATGAGTACGTTAGAAAGAGTGTTTCACTCTGTGTTATTTGAAGTATTGGCCGTAACACTATCAATTATAGGCTTAGCGATATTTACTGATCATGATGTGAATGCCTTATCAGGAACCATGATAGTTGTTGCGACCATCGCCATGATTTGGAACTACTGTTTCAACCGCATTTTTGATCGCTACTTCACGGGTGAAAAATCAAAGCGTTCGCTCAAGTTACGTGTTTTTCATGTCGTGCTATTTGAGGCAGGCTTGCTGGTGGCGACGATCCCAGTGATGGCTTACTTACTTGATGTGGGGATTTGGCAGGCATTTTTAATGGATATCGGCGTGACCATTTTTATTACCATTTACGCGTTTGAGTTTAATCTGATTTATGATCATGTGCGAGCATTCTGGGTACGCAGAGCGGACTTAGCCGTTCAGTAATCTACCAAGTCAGTAAACACGAGTTTGGCTACTAACCGCTTGTTTATTCGTTATTTTGACGGAGACATCCGGTTAGTAGGTCTAGGTAACGCGGCGTTTGTTCTGCTATCTTAAAAAAGGTGATAATTTGAGTTCGTGAACGAATAGATAAGGGAAAGGATGCCAAATACCCCTCAGATAATGACAGTTGTCGATAAGAAAGAAGTCGAATTGTTCGCGGAACTGTTCAAACATATTGATGGTGAAATCTACACCTTACTACGCAGTGCCCAAATCCCTAATGATATTCTCACCAGTAATGACCATTACGATTATCTCCCTGAGACAACAGTTAAAAACGTGGTCAAGATTATGGGAGAGTCGGCGTCGAGAGAAGAGTTTTCGCTTTTTATGTGGAGCTTTTGTAAGCAAACCTATGTGCCAAGGTTTGTGGCTAAGCTAAGCTAGCAGGATTCATTGAAAAGCGCGTTAGACCAATTTGGTGAGCAGCTGAAGCTTGTATCCAATGGTGCGAATGTCTATACCAAGCAATCCGGAGGCAAGTGGTGGTTGGTTCGTGAGAAGCCGTTTACTAACGCGCCTTGGTTTAAGTTTGCTGAATTGTTCTCTGTCATTTTCATCAACGAGCTACTTTCAGTATTAACGCAAGGTCGTTGGAAGCCGTCTGAGGTTGGCATTCAGAATGGCGATCTCGAATGCTTTCAATCTCTACCACAAATGGGCAGTGCTCAGTTTTATACGCATAGACCGGTCACTGCCTTTGAGATCCCTGAAGACATCATGCTTGCACCGATTGTTTTACCCAAAATTGCTCAAGTATCAGATCTCACTAAGCCTTTACCTAGCTCATTCTTGAGCGCTTTTAAGCTTGTTATTAAACCTTATCTCACGATGGGGAAACTCCCAATTAGCTTAGCTTCTGAGATTCTGAATATTCATGTCAGAACGATCCAGCGTCGGTTGGAAAGTGAAGGGGTGGTCTACAAAACCTTGATTGAAGAGATGGTTCTTGAGCAGGTTTTAGAATTGCTTAAGCAGTCCGATTTATCGATCACACAAGTAGGCGCGAAGATGGGCTATTCCGATTCTTCCCACTTTACCCGAGCCTTTAAACGACAGATGAACATGACGCCAAGACAGTACCGAAAAGAGCACAGCTAACCTCGGTAAGCAACAGTACCAAGCTACCAGTAAGAGCTTCGGCAATAATAGCTCCGCAGCGAAACTCTAGCCAATAAGTAAAAACTCCAGCTATTAAGCAGAAACCGGAGCCTGAACGCATAATTATTTATTGTCACCAAATGGCCATTTATCAACCTTGAACACTGGCAGTATCACTACTAAGTTATTGAATGTTGATGAGTTGTTTTTGCCTCGATTTTTTCCCGGAATTTTGATTAGATTTTTGTGATTATCGCGGCTGACAAAAACACCTTTGAAACCTCATGACACTCATTAGTAGTTACGGAATCGTTATGGGAAGTGGACTCCACTCATAAACGGAATCAAGGTGTATAAATGAAAAATGCAGGCTTAAAACTCTCTGTTGTTGCTCTTTCGTGTTCATTTGCTCTTTCTGCAAATGCCGCATCAACGCTATTTACTAACGTCGATGTATTCAATGGTACTGAAAACAAATTGTACGAAGACCATCATGTATTAGTCGAAGATAATCTTATCAAACAAATCTCTGCGAGCCCGATAGAGGCTGGCGAAGCTGTAGTGATTGACGGCGAAGGCAAAACGTTAATGCCGGGTCTGATCGATGGCCATGCTCACGTCATGATTAACTATAATTTTGGTGACATCGAAACTAATAAAGACCTCACTGACATTTCAATTCATGCGACTCAAGTGGCTAAGCGCTACTTAGATGATGGTTTTACCACTGTTCGTGATATGGGTGGTCCAGCCTTTGGTCTAACTCGTGAAATTGAGGCGGGTAACGTTGTCGGCCCTCGAATTTATCCTTCTGGTGCATTTATCTCTCAAACATCGGGGCATGGTGATTTCCGAGATCGAAGTGACCTAGGTTTTACTCCGAATTCTGTGGGTGACATTTCTAACTTTGAACGTATGGGGATTGGTGCGGTTGCCGATGGCGTACCAGAAGTGTTGAAAGCGACACGATTGAACCTACGAAATGGCGCGACTCAAATCAAGATCATGGCTGGTGGCGGTGGTTCATCTCGATTTGACCCAATAGATACGACTCAATACTCGGTTGATGAGACATGTGCGATTGTTGAAGCCGCTAAAGATTGGAATACCTATGTCGCGGCACACACTTTTAACGATCGATCGGTAAATCGATTATTGGATTGTGGCGTTAAAAGCTTTGAACATGGGTTCTTTATTAATGATGAAGAGAATTGCCAAAGAAGGCGGATATGTTGTTCCTCAAATGTGGGGATTATCGCCAGATTTAGCGAAAAACCCGTTAATGCCAGCTGAGAAATTGCCAATGGTCGCCCAACTTCAAGAAGAATACGGTGATTACGGTAAACGATTGTTAGAAAACAATGTGAAGGTCGTTTTCGCCTCTGACTATGTAGGAGCAGATTCCGATGCAGAGCGAGCTCGTCGTTACGAAATTTACTGGCGCACACAAGCTTTCGGCAGCAACTTTGAAGTATTGAAACAAATGACTTCAACGGCTGGTGAGATGTTGGCGATGTCAGGCCCTAGAGGCACCACACAAGGGAAATTAGGCGTTATTGAAAATGGAGCGGTTGCAGATATCTTATTGATTGATGGTAACCCATTGGAAGACATGGCAGTGATAGGCGCGACTCCGGAATGGTTTGACGCTGATCCTGAATACAAGACCATCGACACTATCAAATTGGTAATGAAAGATGGCGTTGTATACCGCAACGAAATGTAATTTCCGATTCGATTTTTAATCATTTGGTAGGGGAGCTTTTCCTCTACCTACTTCCTTTTTGTTGTGTTTGGTTGGAGTAGATTTTGATGGTTGATTTAAAATCAATATGCTCATTTTTGATGTTCTGTTGTTTGTCATTTTCATCATTGGCTAGTGAAATAAAAGTGACGTACTGGGATGAGTTAGTTCCGAATATGGAGTTAATGGAGGATCCATTTCAAAAGTTAGATAGAAATCAGATGTTTGACATGGCGACTATTGCTCGCTTTAAAGAGGCTCAGTCTAAAGACGGTTTTGTGGCAAGTGACGAAGCAACGCAAGAAATCGTTGAAGTGACAGAGAGGTTGAGAAAACAAAACGTCGATGTTGAAGCGTTATTTGTAGCTCGTGAACAGATTATGAAGCAACGCGAAGCGTTGGGTTCGAAACCCAATACTGAAGTGGTAGGTAGTAAACATCGTATCCCTGGTTACATCACGCCGATTGAAATGGATGGAACTAAGGTGACCAAGTTTTTCTTAGTACCTTCTGCTGGAGCCTGTATCCACACTCCACCACCTCCAGCGAATCAACTGGTGCTGATAGACTACCCGCAAGGCATTGAATTGGTGAGTTTAATGACGCCGGTTTGGGTTGAAGGGCAGTTAACAGGGCACCAATCGAAAGAAAATGTGAATTACTCTGACGGCGCAGCCAACGTGCAGTCGGTCTATGCTATGAAAGCGGACGGTATAGAACAGTATCAACCTTAGCTAGTGCGTCTAGTTGAATACAATCTATTGTTGGAAGTATCTAAATCACTCAGTGTCATCAAATGACAATTTTCAATGTGAGTAATGAATAAAATAAAACTAACTTAAAAAGCACTGGTGACATGATGAACTCAAGATTCTCTATAGTAAGTATGGCAATTGTGATGGCAGCGAGCACAATGAGCGGCGTTGTTTACGGCGCTAACTTTGAAGGCCCAGATTCTGTTGAAAATACAATTGCAGAGCAGAAAGCACAAAAGAAATCTTGGAGGGAGTCATTAGCTGAAGATGGTTTTACATTTGGTGCGGATTACTTTGCTTTGGGGCTGACCTCTGGGGATGGGGTTGGCGGCGATAGCGTTGATGCATCGTCGGGTGTGGCACGATTATACGGTTCATGGCATCTATTAGGTAAGGACACACTGAACTCAGGTAGCCTGGTTTGGAAGGTGGAACATAGGCATGCCTATGGTGATACTGCGCCAAAAGACTATTCATTCGGCCCGCTTGGCTATGTTGGTGCAATTGGCCCTGCATACAGTGACCAAGGGTTCCGTGTTACGGACTTAAATTGGAAGCAAAAAATCAATGATGGCAAAGGGACTATTGTTGTCGGTTGGCAGGATGTAACGAACTATGCGGATGTTTACGCTCTAGCAAGCCCGTGGTCTGGCTTTACTAACTTGGTATTCTCGACAGGCTCAGGTGCGATGGGCTTACCGGATGACGGTGTATTGGCCCTTTCTGCCGGTCATATGCTAGGCGAAAACTTTTATGTGGTCGGTGGTATCGCTGATGCAAATGGTCAGTCAGATGATATTTTTGATGGCTTTGATAGCGCTTTTGGTAGTGATGCGTCTTACTTTACAACACTTGAATTAGGTTGGACTGCTTCACAAGATCTGATTTATACCGATAACGTCCATGTGACGTTCTGGGATTTTGGTGACGATACTCGCCACAGTAATAGCCTTGCAACTGAAGGTGGCTCAGGTGTCAACTTCTCATGGAGCCAGTTTATGACGCCGCAAGTTATGCCGTTTGTGCGAGGTGGTTTCTCAGAAGGGGATGTTGCCCTTTACGATAAATCAATCTCTGTTGGTATGGGATATTTCGGGTTAGGAAAACCGACGAATAATTTAGGTGTGGCGCTAAACTGGGCGGAAGTGAATGGTGATTCTTTTGCAGCTGATGCGAAAGCAATAAGCGGTAATACAGAGCAATGGACGGCTGAAATTTACTACAACATGCAACTTAACGATTTCATCCAAGTGACACCTGATATTCAATACATTAAAGATCCAGCGTTCTCCAATGAAAGCAGCGCTTGGGTGTTTGGTGTTCGTGCGAGAATCTTTATCTAATTCTCCTTGTTTATAACCAGGTTTGGATATGAAAAAGTGAGCCTAATTAGGCTCACTTTTTTTGTCTTAGGTCTGTATCAAAAGCGGTTATGCTTTCTCTGCTTTGGGCGTATCATCAAGTGCAAAGTAGATTTTTGAAACAATAATCTCTGCGACTAATATCGAGAACACCACGGCAAAAAATGCCACCGCGCCATTCCATGGGCCCGTGAAGTCGACTTTATCGCCAAACAAGATATTGATGGCTTCCAACATCACAAACTTAGACCCAACCAAAATGACGTAACTCGATAAACCTCGATAAACTTTGGGTGCAGTGCCTGGTTTAGCTTTGAAATAGTCGGCCAATTTGTGTTCTAAACCAATGGATAGCTTGAGTAACAACTGTAATAAAATGGCGGCCGCAAATGAGATGGTAAATGATTCAATATTGACGAAGTCCCAGTATTCGTCAAAAAAATTGAGAACCGTTAGATCGACAAGTACCGCAAGTGTGTAACCAACAAAGAGCCGCTGGGGCGTATTAAATCCATATACTTTTTCTATATTGCTCATCTACTTCTTCCTGAGTAAAGGGTTATAAAAAACTTAGGAGTTAATCCTATAATTTTCAACCGCTTATTGTTTTATATGCGAAACAGGTCTTAAAGTCTGTTTGGCGTATTATGGTAAGTAAGCTTTTTAAGAATGATCCAAGATAAGACTCCAATTTAAACAGAGGCGCATATGATTATTCATTTTAGAATCCAAGACGTAGAAGAACTTTGGGGAGCCATCGATTTAGCAACGCTCTTACAGTTGGAACTGAGAGCAGTATCAACAACACCGTTAACTCTCTGATTGAAATAGTGAAGTTACCAATTACACTTGAAGCATAAGTTTGAATGGAGTCAACTTAATGCTTTCACCCCTATCGCCATATCCCCCTTCTATTGCTTTACTTTTATCAAGCCTGATTTCTTCCTCGGCCTATGGATCCAATGAAGCGATCCAGAATCGTTTGGAGAAAATATTTGCTGCATCCATTGCGCTCACTGACAGTGATGCCGTTTCAATTGGCTTTGTCGATTTTGACCCGAACTCGTTTATCAACTTAAACGACAGTGGTTTTGGCTCCGATAAAACCATCGATACTCGAAGCCAAGTCAGTGTCGGTTCCATTCCTTATTCTTCCGTGATTCAAACCGATGACCCTGATCTTGATCTCATTTGGTCTGTGCGAGGGTCCTATGCGCTCTCTGAACAGGATGTTGAGGTGTCATCAGACATAACACCCGACCGCAGTGTTAACCCAAATAAAGACTCGGTATTGGGCTTGTATGGCTTTCTAGGGCTTCAAAGCCATTTAAATGAACATTGGTCTATTGCTTATGGCTTGGGCACACACTTGCTCTATTACCGCAACAAATACGAATACAACAACAGTTACTCTCAAGCGTTTCGAGCTCAACTCGATGGTTATGCACTGAATACGTCAGCGTGGGCATTGGTTGGTGAACCCTCAGTCAAACTAAAATATTTGCAAAAACAAGAGTGGGGAAGTTGGAATGTCTCTTCAAGAGCTCGTTACTTTTATGGAACGGGTTGGGGAGAAGCGAATGATGGCGATATCGGTAACCCTGAAGGATTACGATTTATTAATGAGCTTGAATTTAGACAAAATGTTGTGCTCGATGCTTGGTCACTGAAGAACCCACAGATTCACTACAACGTCAGGCGGATTGATGTCGCTGGCGATCTCAAAGAACCACTCGATACTCACTATTACTATGAATTTGGTACAGGGTTAGTGTTTGATGTCCCTTATGATTCGTACTTTTTCGACAACTTTGGGGTAGGCATTAACTTCAATTACGGCAGTTCATTGAGCGGTGGCAGTTTGCTCTTCTTACTCAATAACTAAAGTTTGTCATGGGTAGCAACGTATGTGGGCGAATAACGTGGGTATCATCTGCTAATGAGTTGCATAGGCTTTTGTGCTTTTTATGCGATGGGCAATTTGAATTTATATGTGTCGTAAAATGGTAAATATTGTGATTGAAACTTAGTCATCATAGCGATCCGCCCATCACCAGAGCAAACTATGAACAAGCTAAGTTTTGACCGAAAAATACCGTTATATGTGGTGTCCGCACTTGTCTTAAATATGTTGTTCAGTTTGTGGTTGCTGAGTGTTGCCTCTACTGCGGCCATGGTGATGTCTGTCTGCACCTTGTTCTTGCTCAGTACTCTTATTACCGCACGTCTTTATCGACATGAAATGACTCAAAGCAAGAACAGCCTGTCTGAAGCGATCATTGATGGTGTCGCTGGTTTTATCATCCTCGACAGTCAATTGAAGATAATACAAGTTAATCAACAGTTTTCTAGGGTTTCAGGCTATGCCTTTGATCAAGTCGAAGCTCGCCCAATTTCTGACCTTTGCTTTATGAACAATAATAGCTTGATAGCGACTATTGCAACTTCGCTTAAGCAGAACTATCGATGGAAAGGGGAGTTGAGTGGTATCAGCCGACTTGGTGAACATTTTACGGTTAATGCTGTCGTGGAGAAACTAACTGAATTACTGCCGAATAATGAAAAGTACGTCGTCACCTTTACTGATATTAGCCGACGCAAAGTCTTAGAACGTCGACTGAGAATGCTGGTGGAAACAGACTCTCTCACAGGGTGCTGGAACCGTCGTCGTTTTGATAAAGATTTAAACAACTACTCAAACCTAGCCGCCCGTTACGGCTACACACATTCTTGTTTAGCCTTGATCGATCTGGATCATTTCAAGGCTATCAATGACAACCACGGTCACGACCAAGGTGACAGGGCACTTAAAGAGGTAGCTGAATTATTGAGAAATAACAGTCGAGATACCGACATCGTGTCGCGAGTTGGCGGCGAAGAGTTTGCTATTTTGATGCCAGAGACCAATTTGGCAGAAGCATTTGAAGCCATGCATCGATTAAAAGAAGTGATTACCAAAGGCACAACGTTGAATCTGACGGTAAGTAGTGGTGTGTCTGAAATACACACCCAAGCTGAAGCAAGCTATCGAAGTGCGGATAGAGCACTTTATCGTGCTAAAGGCAGTGGCCGAAATAGGGTATGTAGCTCTAGTCAAGGTTGCCCAGAGCCAATTGTCCTTGGTTAATTATAGTCGTGCTTGAGCTGAAATTGAGCGTTGGTAAATCTTTGGAGTAATACCAGAGACTCGCTTAAAGGCTCTAGAAAAATGGGAAATGTTGGTGTAACCCAATTGGCTCGAAATGTAAGTTAACGTATGGCCTTCTTCCATCAGCTCACATGCTACGGAGAACATTAGGTTCTCTTTTATTTTTCGATAGGTTGTATTTTCGCCTTTGAGTTTGCGTTGAAACGTTCTTACCGAAAAGTTTAGAAGCTCAGCGGCCTCTTCCAGTGAGAGGTCTTGCTCTTTCATGTAGGGCTTGAGTAGCTCGTAAACGCTGTCAGTAAAGCTCGTGTGCCACTCAATGATTGCCGGCTTGTTACTCAAGTCTTTAGCTGTGAGACGAATCGGTAGTTGTAAGATCTCATCAGGGATCAGAACCGCGGTAGAGTTATGATCGACAAACAACTGGCAATGATTGGAAAGCAGTGTTTTAACGATGTCTGTGTCATGTCCTTGCAAGCGTACTTTGGTTGGTTGCCAAGGGGACTTAGATAAAATGGTTATTAATTCAATGATGTAGGTGATCGCGAAAACTTCACCCCATTGGAACATAGGTGAACTATCTTCAGGAGCGGTTCGACAAAACCAACTTTGCCCATGTTCTTGAATAAAGTCGACTCTACTACCGGGAGAGTCATAGGAGAAAATGGTGTTGATGTGTTTTAACGAATCTTCAATCGTTTCAAACTCGGTAAACTGATGCAAGACGTATGGGATGATTCTTCGTTTAAAGGCGAGACCGAGTACGTCCGTAAATCGAGATACGCCCAATTGTGACGACGTTAGATAAATCAGTCGTTTGATTGATTCTGACGGCACAAAGTCGCTTTCTGATTCGATGAGATCGGACGGTAAGCCTGAGTCTTCGAGTAATTTATGCAGGTCTAAGCCATAGTCCGTGAAAACTTGAACTAAGATTTTGGCATAACTTGTTTGTATTACTGGGACTTGGTAGGAGCGAGTAGCCATGATCAAACAATCCTTGTGTATCTATACGTTATTAGACGTGCATATCATTTACAGTGTTTTGTTTAGTAAATCTAACCCTATTTACTTGAGTTTTCCATCGTCGGGTTTATTTTTAAGATATTAATTTTGTTGATGTTAGTTATTGAGAAGGGAGTTCCATGTCAGAAGTCAAAGGGAACAAGCAAGACGACAATGAAGAAAGTAGCCAACCAGAAAAAGGTAAAGACAAGGTGAGGAAGGTAACCAATTACCTTCTCGGGTTTGTCGCAGTCACACTGTTGTTCAGTGTCATCGCCGATCGAATTATTCCAATAACCGATAACGCACGTGTGAAAGGCTATATCGTTCCAATTAAACCAGAAGTGTCAGGTAAGGTGCTTGATATCTTGGTCCAACCGAATCAATTGGTTAATCAAGGCGATACACTCGCGCTTCTCGATAAATCGGATTATCAAATTGCAGTTCAACAAGCAGAGCAGAACTTAGAAATCGCAGGCCAGAATGTCGGTGCTCAAACCGCGAGTATTGCTTCTGCACAAGCAAAGCTCACGTCAGCGATTGTTGAAAGACAGAACACCAAATTGCAAGCTAAGCGTGTATTGGAGATGGCCGACAAAGGAGTGGTCTCTAAATCTGATGCTGATAAAGCTAGGGCAGCCCTAGCAACTTCTCGAGCGGCCGTTGTCAATGCTGAGGCGGATCTTGAAGGTGCGAAGCAACAAATGGGTAAAGAAGGCGAAGAGAACAGCCAAGTGAAAGCGGCATTATTGGCGTTGGAGCAGGCTCAATTAAACCTAGAACGCACGGTTATCAAAGCGCCAACTCAAGGTGGAGTGTCTAACTTCAGCTTGTCAGAAGGTTTCTATGCCTCTGCAGGGCAAGCCATAATGACGTTTGTCTCAACTGAAGATATTTGGATTGAAGCTTATTATCGTGAAAATAGCTTAGGCAATGTCACGGTTGGTGATGAGGTGGAAATCGCTCTCGATTTTGCTCCGGGACAAATCGTTAAAGGCCGAGTGAGTAGCATCGATTGGGGGGTCGACTGGGGGCAAAATGATCAAGCGGGTAAGCTTGCTCAAGCGAGTCAACAAACGGGCTGGTTACGTCAAACTCAGATGCTTCCGATCATGATTGAATTTGAACGTGGTGATATGCAAGGTATGTTGCGTGTTGGTGGTCAGGCTGATGTGATTGTATATAGCGGTGATAACTTTGTTTTTAACGCAATAGGTAAGCTGTGGATTCGATTTATAAGCGTATTGTCTTATGTCCGATAAGCCGATTATTGACCAACAAATACAACAACGGATCCTGCGGTATACCGTAGGCGTCACGTTGGCGGTATTTTTGGCTGCTTGGATAAATTGGCCTCTTGCATTCGTGGCGCCAGTGTTCACGGCTAAGTTCTTAATCGATAAGCCTAATCTACATAAGGAAACGGTCTACGAACTGTTGTTGGCGGTGGTCGCCACCATGGCGTTAGGTTTGTTGTTGTCTCGCGGAATTACACACTATCCGATCCCTCTGTTGATCTTAGTTGGCTTGATGATGTTGTGGGGTTATTACTTATTCGTTGACCCTAAATGGAATCTGTTTGCGACCATTTTATTGATTGCCGTGTTGATGCTGCCTTTCATGGCTATCTCGAATCCTGGGATGTCCGTGCTGTTGGCATCAGGTTTGGCGACTTCTGGTGTTGTTTCTGTGATGATTTTTGCTCTGGTGCATATCTTTTTTCCAGAGCCCAAATCGGAGTTTTCAGGCTTCGCCGCAGCGCCGCTAGAAAAGAAACAACGTTGGTATGCTGCTTTTAGAGCGATGATCATCTCTTACCCTGTGGTGTGCTTTTTCTTTATCTTTCAGATATCTGAAGCACTGCTTACCATGATGTTTATCGCTTTGCTGTCGTTAATGATTACCTCAGAAAAATCCGTAAAACTGAGCGCTTTTCTGGTGATCAGTAATGGTATTGGAGGCTTGCTAGCGATTGCTGCTTTTTCAATCCTTTCTATTGTTCCCAATATTGTCTTCTATTCTTTATTTATAGGCCTTATCGCCATTCTTATCGCTACAAAAATTTATACCGTTCCAGAAAAAGCGCCTATTTTTGCCACCGCATTCAGCACTTTATTGGTACTGGTAGGGAGCACGTTGATGAGTTCTGGTGATATTGATAGCAACACATTCATACGTATATTCCAGTTAGTGTTAATTGGAGTTTATATGATTTTGGCTTCACTCTTCCTTGAAACCAGGAATTGGAAGTTCTTACAAAATCAGCCTTAATTTTTCCCTTACAAGGACGTCTCATGAAGTTAACCGATGATTTTTCAAAACAGGCGATTGATGCCGCAATAAAAATTGCAGCCATTGCCATGCTCGTCTATTGGTGTTTTTCGATTTTACGCCCATTCATTTTATTGGTGGTATGGGGGGCGATTATTGCGACTGCGCTGTATCCAGTGGCTGTCGCTATTTCAAATAAAACGGGGATGTCGAAAGGTAAAGCCAGCGCATTGTTGAGCTTTATTGGTGTGTTGTTGTTGCTGATTCCATTGGTCGCACTCTCTTCGGGTATTTACACCAGTGCATCGGATCTAATGACAGGGTTACAAGATGGAACCTTATCTCTGCCTAAACCCAAAGAATCCTTACAAGATATCCCATTCGTTGGCGAAAGAGTTTATGCGACCTTGGTTCATGCTTCTTCGAATATCGAGAGTGTATTCATAAAGTATGCCGAAGAACTGAAGATACTTGCGTCTAAAGCGGCGTCGGTTTTAGGTTCTTTAGGCGGTGGTTTTATCCAATTTATTATCTCGACTATTATTGCTGGTGCATTCATGAGCAATGCCGATAAATGCCAAACAGGTGTGACTCACTTAGTGGCGCGTTTAACGGACGGTAAAGGTGAAGAGCTAGTTCAACTTTCTAAAGCAACAGTACGTAGCGTAGTACAAGGTGTGATAGGGGTTGCTGTCATTCAATCCATCATGTCGGCAATTGGCTTGGTTATCGCGGGCGTTCCTGCTGCAGCGTTTTGGGCGCTAGCTGTGCTGCTCATTGCAATCATCCAACTGCCACCGATTCTTGCTTTGCTACCTGCAATTATTTACATGTTCAGCGTTGAATCGACGTTGGCTGCCAGTTTGTTCTTAGTGTGGTGTATTTTGGTCAGTGGCAGTGACGCTATCTTGAAGCCTGTACTGCTAAGCCGTGGTTCTCATATTCCAATGTTGGTCATTTTACTGGGTGCGCTCGGCGGAATGGCGATGTCAGGAATAGTCGGTTTGTTTGTTGGTGCTGTGGTTTTGAGTTTGACTTATGAGTTGATGATGGCGTGGCTTGGACTTGAAGAGACAAACCAAGAAGAAACTGAGAAATACCAAGAAGAGACAGAGGAGAAATAGATGAAGGCAGTCTCGAAAGACGACAACTTCTACTTCTTGTTTTATGCACTATTGGTGTTGTTTTTTGGTTGTGCGGTGATGCAGCAGTTTTATCCGCAAGGCCAGAAAACGATACTATTCCTTATCATCATTACTCTAGCGAGTTCAATTGTTGGTATACATAAAGAGCGAGCCTTGTACCGTTCTTGGTATGGATTATTGCTGATAACGGCGACGGTGTCCGGTGTGTTTTCGTTTTTGGAAGGCTATAACCTGTCGATAGTGACACTGTCTGCCTTAGCTATGTTTTTGTTTTCACACATTTACTCGGCGTTAAAACAGGTGATGAAAGCGACAACGGTGACACCTAATCATATTATCGGCTCTATCTGTATTTACTTATTGTTGGGATTTGCTTGGTCGACCATCTATTTGTTGATTTTGGAAATCTTCCCAAATGCGTTTAATGGGTTAGAAGAGCAATTCTGGCTAACGAATTTGTTCAATGCGATGTACTTCAGTTTCATCACTTTGACTACGGTTGGTTATGGGGATATTTCACCGACTTTGCCTATTGCTCAGTTCTTTGTGTTTATGGAATCTATCATCGGTAGTTTCTATTTAGCCATCATGGTGGCGAGCTTGGTGAGTATTCGGCTTGCTCAATCTCAATCCCAATAGAGTGCATACAAAAAGCCCGGCAATTGCCGGGCTTTTTTATTATCGTGCCATTATTAGGCCATTATTAGGCCATTATCTAAGCTTTGGAGCATTAAAGTAATGAAGAATTAATGCCTTATACGTCAGTGCCTTGTATCTTTTCTAGCTCAGCGATAGTCGTTTGCGATACAAGCTGACCATCCATATAGTAGCTAACATTCTGACCATCTTTGATACCAGTCAACGTCGCGGTTTCACCAGAGGTATAGACGATGTCCATTTGAACGGTGTTTTCGTCGATCTTCAACATTTCACCAGTCTCAATGGTTCGATTGTTTGAAATCGGTCCTACAGGCGCCTCTTTAAGGCTCGAATCCAGTTCGTCATTCACTTTGAAGTGGGTATCTGTTTTGGTATCAAAGATGTGTGGCGATCCGCTGATCGGGTTTTTACCTGTCCAAAACTCTAGAGAGTTAAATACAACATAGTCGGCGGCGGTAGTAATACCGTATACAGGCGCTAATAAGAAGTTCACACCTGCGCGGGCATAACGGTTATCGACAACTTCAACGTTAAATTTCATCACTTTCCCTGTTACGGCGTTGCTGCCGATACAACCAGTTAGCGCAGAAGCCAAAACCGTTAGTCCTACAATTTTAAGTGCAATCTTTTTCATTTGAGTACCTGTATTAGTTAGAAGTCTGTTTTGTTTGAACAGGTGTAGTATGGTTTTTATTCGATGTCGAGTTTTACCATTTAACGCCACTGACCCTATAAAATTGGTCTTTAGCTTTAGCTTTAATTGAAAACACTAGGTACAAAAAAAGCGCGCCCTAACAGGGCGCGCTTTTGGTATCTACATAAATCGTAATGAAAACAATAACTCCAATACAGAGTTGGTTCATTGGCTAGTTGTTTAATGAACTTGAACTCGCTATGTAACGACGTAACTATTTCATCACATAGGTATAAGTCTTCACTGCAAGCCAGCGGAAAAATCGGAATAAAAGGGTTGTGGCTTTAAAGGCAAACTTGGTGATTGAAACCATTGCATCTGTTGCAATGCTCACGCACTTATGTAGATCGGATTCTTTGTATTCTGAATAGGTCATGTAGTTCTCTCAATTCTCACTGTTATCTTTCATATGTAAGTCATGACTCCTGTCTGGCTCTATCCCCTGTGCGACTAATGTACGAATATTCATCGAGAGAGACTTACCATTTAGTGCCATATGGCTTAGAAATTAGCCAAAAGAGAATGCCTTGAGAAAATTTAAGCGTGTACCTAGGTGTAACTCATCAAGTTACCGAGAAATCATCGTCAATAATGGTATGATCACCGGTCAGCACCGTGAGTGATAAAGAATAGGAAAAAGAATGAGCAACCTTACACATCAACAAGAAGCTGCAATAGTCACGTTTAAGGAAAACTTACACCTGCCAAATGGTGGTTTTCATAAACTGATTATCGAGCTAAGTAAGGAATTTCAGCTGCCTTTTCAAAAGGTGCGTGGTGTTTTAAAGAAAGCTCAAAAAGACGTTGAACGCCAAATTCGAGAAGACTTTACGAGTGTTGATGATACGGTTCTTAGCCAAGCGAATTGGTTGAATATCATCAAGTCAAAGCTTGTCGAGATGGCTGAAGATAATCAAACAGTGATGGATAAGCTTCAACTCAACCTGAAATATCAAAAAGTAGTGTCGGCAACTAATAGCCCAATCACAAGTGAAGACCAACGTAATGAGTTGATTGAAGAGTTGATTCAAGCTTATGAGAAAGAGGTGTTTAAGCCGCTGCTTGCTATGCTGCATACAACAAAGCTGTATTGGAAATTGATGCTGGTGGATGAGACATGTAAGATGAATGAGGAAAATCGCGAGAAGTTCAGTGATTACCCTCAACACATGCAAGCTGCAGAACACTTATATACTTTGGATCAGAAGTTAAGGTCGATGCCGTTAACTTATTAGTCCATGAATGCACTGATAATGACTCATTGGTGATTCAGAGTTCGATATAAGTTGGTTTCAATAGAAGCACGATAACCTAGCTAGCGTTAGCCGCGTGTGAAATGCAAAAAGGGCTAGGTTTCTGAATTGTTCTATTTCGACTCTATTTCGTTCTGCTAGAGCGACATCTTTTATATCTTTGGAACTAGGCGGTGTTTCTTTTTGTAGCCTTTGGGAAATGCTATAGGAGTGTGAAATGTCCTAGGGTGTTTCCGTTGCCTGAAACGATAGTTCCGATGCTGTCTCGTTCATTAAATTCAAAGTCGATGAGATAACTGTTGTGCTGTAGCTTGGGCAATATGTGGCGGTGGAGTATATCGCTATTGAGCTGTCGTATCTCGGTGACCCAAGAAATTTCTTCTTTGTGTAAGTCTATTTTAATCGTGAGCATTTATTACCTTTTAGTTTATTGACTGATTTGTCGCGTGATAATTGGTACCAATGGGTTTGTCGTGTTGTTCTGCGTGACATAACTGTGCCTTGTGTTTATTACATTTATATTTAAGTCGTCGAACTATTGTGGATTCGCTAAAAAGAAAGCAAATGACGAATAGAAACGGTAATGGGATCTGTTTTAAAAGCTATTGAATGACTATCTGAGTGAAAGCTGACGCAGAGATGGTGTAACGAGGAATCGAGAACTGTCTTTGTGGAACTTGGACTTACTTTAGCATTAACAGCTCTATAGATTAGAGCCAGGTGGCGAACTATACGCCTAGTTTTTTAAATTGCAACCCCATATTCAATTCAATTCAAAATAATTTCGAATAAATAGCCGTCACTTATTGAGGTTTAAACGAGCGCAGGGAGAGGAGTTAATAGCTTCATTTTATGGGTTTTCCACAGTGCTTATTAAAGTCATTCTTGCTTAATATATGGCCTATTTTTATATGAAATATTGAATTTAACTGTCTGTTATATAGTATATTTACATTGTAAATTAGGAATTGTATTTTTTGGGGAAGCGTTAGAAGTTGTGTTGTGGAACCTAGGCTATGGTTCTTCTTCTTCTTGTTGATTGATTATGGATCGTCAGTCGAGCTTACTCTTTGATTAAGATAATGATTTGCTATTTTTCAATCCGGTCTTCATTTCTAAAAAGCACGAATACAACGGTATCTACGCATCTACGCTTCTAAATTTATCTATGTTCCACATTCCTCTATTTTGATTTTAGCTTGGGCGTTTCAGTTCAGAGCGAACCAAACTCCGTGCAATTTTTGAATTTCATCTGACTTGAGTCGAGCTCGCCTTTCCCCTGAGAGTTTTCAAAACAAGGGTCTATATTGTGAAATTCTGAAAGTCATCCGCCTGTTCTAACAAAAAATGAATACTCACTTTAGCGTTTCTGAATAAGAAAGTTGTTGTCCGACGAATTTAGTGCAAATATAATTGATAATAATTATCACTTGCGTTACAAGTTTGTTGTCAATTCAATGACAGACTTTAAATTTTCGTTATTTAGCCGTTGTGTACGCCCCATGCTTATCTATAAGTAATCTGACTTTCATTGTCATGAGTGGTGGTTTGTCTCAATGGCAAAGGAAGAAACATGAAGAAAATAATCAATTCAGTCCGCCAGTTATTGAGCGGGCTTGCCATCGTTCTTGCATCATCATTTATGATAACCGCTCAAGCGAAAACCGTGACAATTGAACACGTAAAAGGCACAGCGCAATTTACTGAAGTACCACAACGTGTGGTCGTTCTTGGCTTTGGTAGCCTGGATGTACTTGATCAAATAGGCGTGAAACCAGTAGGCGCACCTCACAGCTTAATGCCTGACTACCTCTCGTCATACAAAGAAACGACCACAAATACTGGTTCGTTGAGCGAACCTGACTTTGAAGCTATCTACATGTTGAAGCCTGATGTCATCATCGCGGAAAACCGCATGCTTAAGGTTTATGACAAGCTGGCACAAATTGCTCCGACGATCATGTTCTCTATCGAAGGCGATAAGTACTGGGCTGATGCTCAACAAAACTGGCGAGCGCTAGGCGATATCTTTGGTAAGCAAGCAGAAGTTGAAGCTATCATCAAAGAGACTCAAACTTCGATTACCGCGGTAAATGACAAAGTAGCGTCTGACGAAACTTCAGCAATGATGCTAATGAACAACGGCAACAACATTGCGATGTTCAACAAAGGCAGTCGCTTCTCTATCATCTTTGACGACTTCGGTTACGTTGAATCAAAGAGTGCAACAGTGGCCCCAATTAAAGGCACGCACGGCAACCTGATCTCTTTCGAATACATTGCTGATGCAAAACCTGAAGTGCTTTACATCCTAGACCGTGAGAAAGCGATTGGTAAGTCAGAAGGTCGTGCGCCACAACTGTTTGATAACCCATTAGTAGCGGCAACGCCCGCAGCACAACAAGGTAATATCGTTTACCTTGATTCAAGTGCTTGGTATTTGGCTGGTGGCGGCGTGACAGCGATTCACAGAATGCTTGGTGATATTGAACGTACGATTCAATAGTAACCAATAATCAGATTTTCGGGCTTATAAGCGTGTTCTTATAAGCCCTTTTTCACTTTTCATACGGGCTATCCGAGACTTATCTTTAGTATTCTTTCTATGTTGAAACCCATTACAGCTGCTGTATTTCTTGTTGTGTTATGCGTTGCGTCATTGATGATTGGAGTTGCTGACATCAGTTTTAGCGACTTCTTCAATGGCAACCAACACGCCAACTCTATTTATATTGTTAGTCGGATCCCTCGACTGTTCGCTATTATTCTTGCTGGCGCAGGCTTGAGTGTCTCTGGCCTCATCATGCAACAGATAGTGCAGAACAAGTTTGCCGCGCCTTCAACAATGGGCACCATTGACTGTGCGATGTTGGGTTATATCGTCGGTATTCTGGTTCTGGGTAACGCCGCGCAATGGAGCTACTTAGGCTTTATCTTCGCGTTCGCGGTGTTCGGCACCATGCTATTGGTTCGCTTCCTACAGCACCTCAAGTTTAAGAACGCGGTTCTAGTGCCTTTGATTGGCATCATGTATGGCAACGTGGTTTCGGCGCTGACGACGTTTATCGCTTACAAGTATGACTTGGTACAAACCATGTCGGCATGGACGATGGCGAACTTTGCGAGCGTGTTGCAGGGCAGCTATGAAATTCTTTATCTTGCGGTTCCTGCTTGCGTGTTGGCTTACTACTTCGCGAGTCAGTTCAGTGCGGCTAGCATTGGCGAAAGCTTCGCGAAAAACATCGGCTTGAATTACCAGAAGATCGTTTTCATTGGTGTTGCACTAGTCGCTATCTGTGCTTCTTCTGTAGTGATGATCGTCGGCGTTATCCCATTCCTTGGTTTAATTGTGCCGAATATTGTTTCGCTGATGATGGGCGACAACATGAAGAAGATCTTACCTTGGACGGCTTACTGGGGCGTTATTTTAGTATTGGCTTGTGACTTGTTAGCTCGCGTCATCATTTTCCCTTATGAGATCCCAATCTCGATGGTAATCAGCATCTTTGGTGGCTTGATTTTTATCTACCTAATCATGAGAGACAAGTCGAATGCGTGATTCAGTAAAAATTGCGATTCTGACCATCGCGTCTTTGTGTATGGCGGCAGTATTTGTGGGGCAGGGACTTACGTGGGATAACTATGAGTTCTTCTTGTCTTTACGAATGCCAAAACTGTTGTCGATTGTATTAGCTGCGGTGGCTATTTCGGCGTCATCATTGGTTTTCCAAACCATCACCAATAATAGAATTCTAACGCCTTCCATTTTGGGCTTTGACAGTTTGTACATGTTGGTTCAAACAGTGCTTCTGTTTGTGTTTGGCAGTACGAGCTTCTGGGTAATTGATTCAATTGCAAACTTCTCATTGTCTGTGTCTGTGATGATCTTGTTCTCCTTTGCTCTGTTCCATTTCTACTTTAAGAGCAAGCGAAACAACGTATTTACACTGCTGCTGATTGGTATTGTGTGTGGTAGCGTGTTCTCGAGTTTGTCTAATTTCCTAGCGATGTTGATAGACCCGAACGAGTTTGCGGTGCTGCAGAATGTGATGTTCGCAAGCTTCAACAATGTGAAAGGTGAGCTGGTATATCTCAGCATTATTCCACTGGGTTTGAGCTTGTTGGGGTTATGGACGTTGGCTCCTAAGCTTGATGTACTTTGGCTCGGCGTGGATAACGCGACAAGTCTGGGTGTGAACACCAAGCGACTGACTCAAATTACCTTGGTGATTGTGTCGGTGATGGTCGCGGTATCAACTGCCTTGGTTGGCCCGGTACTTTTCTTCGGTTTAATCACCGTGAGCTTGGCTCGTCAGATATTCAGCTCTTATCAGCACCGCACTCTTATCATCGCAAGTAGTTTATTAGCGGTGGTTCTGCTCGTTTCTGGCCAATGGTTCATCGAAAAAGTAATGGCGTTTGAAACCACAGTGAGTGTGATCATTAACTTGGTCGGCGGTTTGTATTTTATGTTCTTGTTGTTACGCACCAGAATTCAGTAAAGGTAGTAAGTAGTGATTAAATTAACAGGTTTAACTAAGAAGTATGGCAAATCACTCGTGGTGGATGATGCCAGTGCCATGTTCCCGAAAGGCGAAGTAACTTCTATCATTGGCCCAAATGGTGCGGGTAAAAGTACGCTGCTTTCAATGGCAAGCCGCTTAACAGAGAGTGATGCCGGTGAAGTGATCATTGGTGATAAGTTACTGGCTGAGTGGGATACCAAAGAACTGGCCAAGCATCTTGCGGTGTTAAGACAGTCAAACAACATCAATATGCGCTTTACGATTCGTGAGTTGGTGTGCTTTGGCCGTTTCCCACATTCTCAAGGTCGTTTGAAAGACGAAGATCATAAAGTCGTCGATACGGCGTTAGAACACTTGGGTATCACCGATATTCAAAACAAATACCTTGATGAGCTCAGTGGCGGTCAGCGTCAAATGGCGTTCATCGCAATGGTTGTGGCGCAAGATACCGACTATGTGTTCTTAGATGAGCCTTTGAATAACCTTGATATCAAACACTCTGTTGAAATCATGCAGACGCTTCGTCGCTTAGCACATGAGTTTAATAAAGCGGTCGTTATCGTTATTCACGACATCAACTTTGCTTCGTGTTACTCAGATAACATTGTCGCGATGAAAAAAGGCCAAGTGGTGAAGTCGGGCAAGGTATCAGAGGTGGTTGAAAAGACTGTAATGGAATCGATCTACGAGATCCCGTTTGAGATTCGTGAGTTCGATGGTGTTCGAATCTGTATGTATTACTCAGGTCGTTAATTTCAATTGCCCAGGTCATTAGTTCTACTGGTCTGGTCGTCAATTCTATTGGCTCGGATCAGTTCTAGCTCCTAAGATTAATCTTACCCCTACCGAATACTCAAACGAATGAGCTCCCAATGTGGAGCTCTTTTTGTTTCTTGTTGTCTTTGCCTCTTACTACCTTAGCTTCTTACTCGTTTTGATTCATTGCCCTAATTTATCCGATATCGTCGGGAGCGTCGTGAGATATCTAATAACACGCCGAGAATGGTTACCCCAAGTACCAAGGTATGTTTAAACCTAATCCCTGAGAATACGTGTATTACGAGATAAGTCGCATAAAGATTTTACGTCGAGTTTTTGACATCAAGCTGTACTCATCGTTAGTTTGATGTCAGTCGAAGATCTACCCTTGATTTTTAACAACCATTTGTCATTTTCATGTTGAGTGGTGCGAAAAGCCATCTACACTATGTTTATAACTGTTTGATTTTTATACGAGGTGTCAATGAGTCGTAAACCTATAGTGTTAGTCGTAGATGACACCCCAAGTAACTTGGATGTGTTAACTGCAATACTCAAAGATACCTATCAAGTGAAGGTGGCAATTAACGGTACGATAGGGATCAAGATTGCGAAAATGGTACCGCAACCCGACCTTATTCTCCTTGATATTATGATGCCTGATATCGATGGCTATGAAGTGTGCCGTCAATTAAAAGCTCAACCTAACACTGAGCATATTCCGATCATATTTGTGACCGCTAAGATAGGGCCAGAAGCCGAAGTGAAAGGACTTGCCTTAGGGGCTGTTGACTATCTCACTAAGCCTATTACGCCAGAGATTGCACTACAGCGTGTGAAAACCCATATCGCACTTTATGACCAACAACGTGCGTTGTTTGGTCAAGTCAAAGAGAAAACGAAAGAGATCAACATAGGTAAGCTCGAAACGCTGAATATATTGGGTAGAGCGGCTGAATTTAAAGACAATGAAACAGGTATGCACGTCATGCGCATGAGTCATTATTGTGAAATATTAGCCAAAGCATTGGGTATGACTCACGAAGATGCAGAGACCTTGCGTGATGCGGCACCCATGCATGATATTGGGAAAATTGGTATTCCTGATAGTGTGTTACTGAAGCCGGGTAAATTAGATGCTGATGAGTGGACGATTATGCAAAAGCACGTCGAATATGGCGTTGAAATACTCGGTAGGCAGAGCGACTCAAAGTTGATGCGAATGGCAACCCAAGTAGCACAGTATCACCATGAGAAATGGGATGGCAGTGGCTATCCAAATCAGATAGCGGGTGAAGCTATACCTTTGGTCGGTAGAATTGCGGCTGTCGCTGATGTTTTTGATGCGCTTACGGCAGAAAGGCCTTACAAAAAAGCGTGGAGCATCGAAGAGGCACTTTCTTTAATTACTGAGCAAAAAGGCAAACACTTTGACCCGACAATAGTCGATTTGTTTCTCGTGAACTTGCCCGAAATACTCGCGATTAAAGAGAAATTCAAAGATGAATAAGCGCTTTGCCATATGGATTAAGCCGTGTTTTAGACTCATTTCTAGTTTGTTATTTCTTTTCATTGGTTTGTCGCATGCAAACGCTGAGAGTGTCAGTGAAGATGACTTAACCCTATGGTTGGCAGGCAAACCTACGGTGACATTTATTGCGCTTTCTAGTCATTACCCTTATTCGTTTATTGATGATAGAGGGGAGGTGTCCGGTATCATTCGGGATTGGGCGAACGAGTTTGAACTTAATTATGGAATTGAAACGGACTTTATAAGCGTAAATTCTAATTCTGACGCGAAACAGGCACTACTTGATGGGAAAGGAGACGTTTTCCTTTTCCAACAGTTTGATCCGAGCGAAGGTGGGCGATTTCTCGCTACTAATCCTTACATCCCTTACCAAATTGCGGTGATTCTTCCTACCGACGACCCTACTACCGACAACATTGAGCAGTCCGATAGGCGGCGTATCGCCATGGTTCAAGATAGTATCGATCTAGAAAAGTCGGGGGTACAACTGAGCTCAATCGAAAGAGTCCAATTTGATACTGCGATTGATGCTATTCGCGCATTGGAAGATGGTTCAGTCGATGGGATGCTCGCCGAGCCCGTTACGACATTAAATCTTGCTCACAAGAGTGGTGTATACAGTTTAGCGGTCAATTACGTTCTCGACCGCTGGAAATACATAGAAGCTTCAATGGTTGTTCGAACTAAAGACACCGAATTGCTTGCTTTGTTAAACCAACAAATCGCAACGTTTGATATTGGGAAGAAAAACCGGATTCTATCGCATTGGTTAAAAGATTCACCCTACCGGACTCCAGTTAAAGGGGTGTTTGGTTTTGGTAATCCACCATATATGTACCCGGATAGCACTTCTGTCGGTATCGAACACGACATTATGCAAAGGGCTCTAAACAATATGGGCTATCGGCTGGGTGACGTTGTCACGTTACCTCGCAGTGCTGCGAAACAAGCCATCGATAACAATAGTTCGATATCTTTTGTCTCAGGGATACAGGCTGACGGTTCTTCAGTGCACTTTTTGAGTGACAAAGTCATGGATGTTGAGTTCGTGCCAGTTTCGTTAAAAAGACGTAACTTGAACCTCAAATCTGCCAAGAAACTATCTTTAGGTGCTTTGTTATTCGATGAAACATCACCAATAAAAAATTCTGTCGAACTACTTAAAGATAAGGTGAGCATCGATCGAATTGAAGATATTGATAGCTTAGAGTCTGCATTTTCTCAACTACGAGCACAAAATGTTGACTTGTTAATGGTCGAAAAACGGGTATTAAGATGGTTTGTGACAAATACTCGTTTCATTGAAATGCGTGAAATCGAACTACACGAAGATTTTAAAGTCGACTATCCAATTTATGTTGATTTTAGAACGCCCAAGTTAAGAGACAGTTTTAACGAAGCGATTAAATATTTAAAGCAAACTGATGATGAGTTTGAACAGATACTTGAAACCCAAGTTAAGAATGATCTTACTTCTGTACTTAGAAAAGCCGATATTATCGCTCAAATCTCCGCTTACTTTATTGTGAATGACCGCTTCGAAGAACTCCCTGAGATCTTTGATATATTCGATGCTGAGCACACCTTTAAGGTTATTTCTGCTCAAGCGGATAATAATAAAAGACCTATTGAATCTTGGTATTTAGGCGAAGTATTAGATTCTTCATTGAGTAAAAAGAATACGTCTGAATTATCATCTGTTACCAAAGGCGCTGGTTATAAAACGCAAACAGGAAGTATAAATGCGGGCTTCATGACATTTTATTTTGATGTCAATTCGGTTGAGAGTAATTATGTGTATTTCCCTTCGATTGACCAATTTGAATCGTTTGGTGAAGGAGCTCAGCGTTATATTTCTGATGTTTACCAATCGAACAGCCTGACTGGTGAACTTCTTAATTTAAGTCAGAAAGAGCGTCAATGGATCAAAGACCATCCCGAACTAAAGATAGGTATCGACCCAAACTCATTACCTTATGAAGCCTTGTCAAACAAGGATGAATATATAGGGATGATTGATGATTACCTCAAGTTAATTGAACAAAAAACCGGACTGCGCCTTAGTCATGTCGACGTTGAAAGTTGGCAAGAAACTCGTCGCCTCGTTGATCATCGACGAGTACATTTAGTGTCAGCTGCGGTTGAGAATCGCTCACTAGGCGAAAGTGTAAAACCAGCAAAAGCGCTATTTTCTAGCCGCCTCGCGATAGCTTCAAGACGTGATGTAAATAGTATTGTGCTTAAAGAGGCTCAAGGCTGGAAGCTTGGAATATTAGCCAGTGGTGCTAATACCGAAGCCATTGTTGAAAGTTACCCAAATATTGAATGGGATCTTGTCGAATCCACCAAAGAAGGGTTGGATCGAGTTGAATCTGGTGAGCTCGATGGATTTATTGATACTGTCGATGTGTTGAATTATTTGATCAATTCATTTGGTTATCGAGGTATCGGAATTATTGGTCGATTGGATTTCTTTTTGTCGCCGACCTTACACGTCATTAAATCAGAGCCGTTATTACTGTCTATTGTTAACAAAGCAATAGGAAGTATATCTGCAGAAGACCACCAAAAAATATCCGCTAAATGGGCGGCACCTAAAGCAATTGAAAAAGTTGATTACCAACTCGTTTATACCATCTCGGTATTTTCCGTGGTGATAGTGCTGTTGATTGTATTTTGGAATAGAAAATTATCTAAGCAAATCACTATTGCTAATAACGCTACCGCAGCACTTCGTAAAGCACAAAATCAGCTTTACAACATTTTGAACACGTCCCCGATAGCAGCGAGTGTTATTGTCGACGAACAAGTTCGTTATGCGAATGATACGGCGAAACGCCTTTTTGGAGTAGAACGAAGAGATCTCTCTTCTATTGATGTTGAAGTCGTTTATAACACTTTATCCGATCGTGATGATTTGTATAAAGAACTGAGTCTTAACGGTAAGGTTGTGAATAGGGAGTTAGTGCTTCGGAAATTTGATGGCAGTCGTTTTGTCGCCCTTGTTAGTTACTACCTACTCGAGCTTGATGGGGAAGTCGCGACTCTATTTTGGGCTTTTGATATTTCAGAAATGAAACGCCTAAATGAACAACTAGAAGAAGAGAAAAAGAGAGTAGATTTGGCGAGCCAGGCCAAATCTGAATTCTTAGCTAACATGAGCCATGAAATAAGAACGCCGATGAACGCGATTATTGGCTTATCTTATCTAGCGATTGGGGAAATATCTAACCCGGTTGCTCGAAATTATATTGAGAAAGTGCATCGTTCGGGTCATTCATTATTAACTATCATCAACGATATTCTTGATTTTTCAAAGATAGAAGCAGGGCAACTTGTTATTGATAGTATTCCATTTGATCCTGTAACGACATTCAAAGATGTGATTGAGTTGATGGAGTCGAAAGCAATCGAAAAGCAGCTGAATTTATCAATGTCGATTGCACCGGAACTAGAGACGCCAATGCTTGGTGACCCATTGAGGCTATTTCAGGTAATCCTGAACCTTATTGGTAATGCCATTAAATTTACAGAGCACGGGCAAGTAACCTTAGCCGTTGAACTGGTCAAATCTGACGAGAACAGTGTGAGCATGAAGATCATTGTTTCGGATACTGGGATAGGCATATCAGAAGAGAACCGACATAAACTATTTCAAGCGTTTAGCCAGGCAGACAGTACCACCACACGTAGGTTTGGTGGCACAGGTTTAGGGCTTAATATCAGTCAAAAGCTTGTACAAGCCATGGGCAGTGAAATTTCAGTAGTGAGCATATTGGGACAGGGCAGTGAGTTCTCTTTCCCTTTGACGTTACCTCGATCGAACACAGAGGAACTCGCGGACTTTAAGTCGCAGGAACTTAAACTGGATTATCATATTGAGTTTAAAGGACAAAGGGTATTGTTGGTTGAAGACAACGAGCTGAACCAAGATTTAGCTCTGGCATATTTTAGTCGTGCTAAATTGAAGGCTGATCTAGCCGAAAATGGCGAAGAAGCCGTGGCGTTAGCTCAAACTAACGATTACGAAATGATTTTTATGGACCTTCAAATGCCGATTATGGATGGCTTCGAAGCGACACGAAAAATTAGAGAGTTTGATACGCAAGTGCCTATCATTGCGATGTCGGCCAATGTATTCGCTGATGCAAAACAGAGAGCAAGAGACGCAGGGGTAACGGATTTCTTAGATAAGCCGATAATCATTGATAAAGCGACCTCTTTGCTTATCAAGTACATCGTGCCAGAGGTTATGGTAGAAGGAAAAACGGCACCTTTAACGGAGCAAGTGGTGAGTCTAGCTGAGAGCGATGGCAATCTCACCCTCGACAATCTCACCCTCGACAATCTTACCCTCAACAATATTGTCGCTTCTCCTGTGTTTTCGCAACAGCGTTTTGACCAACTCACTCAATCTGACATTGAACTACAAGATAAACTGCTTAGAAAGTTCGACAGTAGTGCACCAAAGATCATGGCTGAGGCCTTTGAGAGTTTGGACCAAGATGAATGGATCGTTCTAGAGCGCAATCTACATACCTTGAAAAGCATGGCCGCATCGATTGGCGGATTACGATTAACTGATTTACTTGGTGGTTTAGAAAGAAAAGCCCATGAGCACGAGTGTCATGAGTTCGATCTCCAAGAAGGTAAGCTTGGTTTAATTGAGCTCATTAAGGCGATTGAAGACCAATTTGATAAATCACATACAACAGAAATTGTCGATTCAAGTGCTTTGACGTCAACGGTGACAGAGGAACAAAGAGTGCAGCTACTCGCGCTACTCAAAGCCTATGATAACGAAGCGGCGCAATATGTATCTGAGTTGATTGTTTTGCATCCAAACTCTATCGAACTCAAAGAGGTGCAACGTGCGTTGGAGGGCTATGACTTCGAGCGTGCAACTGACGTAATTCGAAGTTATCAATAATCACATCATCGGTATTAATTCACATCAGCACTCAAAAACTTAAACCCTTTAACTATCGTAGTTAAAGGGTTTAATGCTTTTGAAGGTGCAATGTGTTTAAAGGGCCCAATGTAATTAAAGAGGCCAATGTGTTTAAAGGTCCAATGTAATTAAAAGGGCGAATGTAGCTAAAGGGTCTAAACAAGCCAATAAGAAAACCTAATTGCTGACGTTTTGTTTGATTAGGTCAATGACAGTATCGTATCGGTGCGGCAGTTTTCGGTTCCTCTTCTGAACCAAATACAGCGTCTCTTCTACTTTTACCTTAGGTGGTACAACGTGCAGCTGATCTCTGCCTGGGAAGTGCTCAACGGCTCCGGCGGGCAAGACCGTAAAGCCTAATCCTTTTGATACTGGTAGCAATATCTGGTGAAGCTGATTGATATAACCAGACTTTGGTATTTCGTTGATGTTGATGTTCGCCAAATCTTTGTCTCCGCATAAGTCGAAATACAAAGACAGATAGTGGGCAGAATCTGGATGCGCAATCAATCCAATGTCATGCAGCACTTCTGGCGTTATCTCCAAATCAGCATGATTTTGATGGACGATTAAACACAACGCTTCATTACCGATGACTTGGCTCTGGTAATAACTGTCGTTTGGAGAATGCCTCACTATGCCGATATCGGTTGTGCCTTCAAGTAAGTCATTCAATATTTTTTTGTTTGGGGCCGCTTCTAGGTTAATGCTTAATTCACGGTGTTGGTGCTGCAATTCAAGAAGCTTTGGATAAAGACGCAGAGATAAAGACCCAGAGCACGAAAGGTTACATTGCCCTGAATAAGGGTTATCAAAACTCAGAGATTCAAAAAGATCTTCTTGGTCTTTTTCCAGTTTAAGAGCATAGCGATACATAATGCGACCTTGCTCGGTTAGTTCGAAGCTCTTATTTTCTCTAGACAAAAGGTCACAATCGCAAGCTTGCTCAAGCTTTTTGATATGTTGACTTACTCCAGGTTGCGTCATGTACAACTTTTCTGCTGTTTGGGTGAAATGACCCACTTCAACCAAAGTCTTAAACGTATTGAGCCAAAGCGGATTAATCATACTCATTTCCAAATTCCCAAGATTATAAATAACAAAAAGTATAAATAACGAAAAATTATTATTCTCTGAAGTAATGATAATTTCAACTCTAAAAGACGATTCCATTGAAATCGCGGTTACCTAATGCAAATCGAACGCGACGCGATTAATACCCCGATACGAGCGTTAGTTGATTTATCGAGTAACAAAGTGTTGCGACTTTGTTGAATATTTGGTCTATTGACCCACTATGCTCATATTTAGGAACGAAGATGAATAGAAATGTTTGGCTGCTCTCACTGTGTCAGGCCTTACTGATGACGGGTAACATATTGTTGATCTCGGTGATTGGTTTGATAGGCAAACAGATCGCGCCAAGTGCCAGTATGATTACTTTGCCAGTTGCGCTGCAGTTTTTAGGTTTGATGGCAGCCACCATTCCTGCGTCTTTAATTTCAGGCAAGCTAGGTCGAAAGAGAGGATTTAGCATTGGTAATGTGGTGGGTATTTCCGGTGCTAGCCTTGCAACTTACGCATTGTCTCAGCAGCATTTCTATCTGTTTTGTTTTGCCACGTTTTTACTTGGGATAGGTATCGGATTTGGTACGCTTTATCGCTTTGCTGCGATTGAAGTGTGTGACGAAAATGCTCGTCATCGAGCAATTTCTATCTCAATGGCTGGTGGCGTTTTAGCTGCAGTATTGGGCCCAAATTTGGCGATTATGTCCCAGCAGTGGTCAGAAGATGGTTTGTACATTGGGGCGTTCGCCTCGTTAATTGGCTTAAATATTCTCGCTCTGATTATCTTACAAACCATCCAGTTTCCTAAAGTCTCTTTTAATAGTCAGGCTCCAAAAGCTGATCCCTTAAGTGTGATAGTGAAAGCACCCAACTTTATTGTCGCTGTGTTTGCTGCCATGGTTGCTTACGCAGTAATGAATATCCTGATGACAGCAACACCTTTAGCGATGATCGGCTGTGGTTTTGATTTCACCAAGGCTGCCGGCGTAATTGAGTGGCATGTGTTAGGTATGTTTTTACCAGCGTTCTTTACGGGTTCCCTCATCGAGAAGTTCGGCTCAAGAATGATGATATTGGCGGGTGGTGTGTTATTTGTGGTGAGCATTGCCATCAATATCCATGGCGTATCGATTTGGCACTTTAGGGCGGCTTTGGTTGTGCTTGGTGTAGGGTGGAACTTTATGTTTATTGCGGCCATGGGTTTGTTTAGTCAGTCTTACCAATCACAGAATAAAGCCAAAGCTCAAGCATTCAATGAGTTCATTGTCTTCGGTTGTGTCACCTTTACGGCATTGCTTTCTGGTTGGCAAGAATCGACCGCAGGGTGGCAGAACCTCAATATCTACGTATTACCCTTCGTGTTAGCTGTTATTATCTTGTTCGCGTTCAGCGCCCGTAAATCACGTCTTCAAAAACAGCCAGTATGATGATTTTCTGAACCGCCAAGTATCCAATTAATTCAAGCTTATAGATAGTACGAATCTATAAGCTTGAAATACAGACCAATAAAAAGCCCTACCATTTGGTAGGGCTTTGCTTACGGCTTAAATAATAACGTTTTCTTAAAACTGCTGTCGTGGCTTATCTCCTGTGACAACAGTACTTAAGTTTGCTTTCAAGTCGATATGGCAGAATCCACATCGCTATTATTGGGTTTAAAAACCTTCGGTGATTTACAGGTCGACTAAAATTGTCTTAGTCGCAATCCCACCTTGGTCATCGATTATCTTCAGTGTCACCTCGTGCTTACCATATGAAGGGAAGATAGAAGTGTATGTGCGACCTCGTTTCACCTTGCCGTTTGGAAGTGTCCACTCGGTATCAACAATACGACCATCGCTGTCTGAACTCGTTGACCACATGGTTACCCAACGACCTAAGTGAATGTACTTCGCACTCGCTTCTGGAAGGGCGTTTGGAGATTCAACGTTCACAACAGCGCTGAATGAATCGGTTGCGCCTTTGTCGTCCACAACGGTCAAGCTTACTGTGTATTCACCAGCTTGCTCGTAAGACCAAGTTGGTGCCACTTCATTACTTGTTGTACCGTTGTCAAAATCCCATAGGTAACTGGTGATCTCACCGTTTTGATCAGAACTGAAGTTACTTGCGGAAACGTTCAGGCCTGCAACATTGAGCTCAAAGTTCGCAGTCGGGGCAACATTGTGTTGGCTTACTTTAGATAAACGCACCACACCATATTCGTTGTTTTCACTTTGGTTGAGGATTTCAACTTCAAGACCAAACTCTGTTAACTTGCGCCCTGAATCTGGTGCTTGAGGTGATGTGTAGTCTTCGGCGTCTGAGAAGTTGGCCGTTCCAACTAAGTTGATGTCTTCTAGTACGTCGTTATCCCCGTTGACGAGACGCATTGGCGCTTGATCACTGAGTGAGAATGCAGCGTCACGTACTTGGAATCGAGTTTGAGCGACTTCTCCGGAATTCGCCCACACCATGGCATTTTGGTCAGCATCCACAACACCTAACCAACCTTCGCCAGGGTGCTTACCTACCCAGTTGTCGGTGAGGGATTCATCTACGTACCAAATAATGAGACCCGGTTCGAATGAAATGATCTGGCCCATACGTTTGATGTTCGCAAGACCTTCATCAACATCCGTATGGCTGCGCCATTGCAGCAAATAGTAGTGTTGTGCTTGGTGGAAACCATTACTCAGCTTGTAGCCATTTAGGGCAAAGGTAGAGTTGCTTTCACCATCGTCTATTTCGGTCACTTCACCATCAACAACCACAACGAGGTTATCCAAATAGAAGCCTTCCATCGCCAAGCCACCATCGGTGATGTACTCAAATGACAGTTCTACTTCTTGGCCTACCCATTGTGAAACGTTAAACTCAGCGTCAATCCACCCGCCAGATTCGCCGCCAATAGCAGGAACGAGACCGGTATTGTATGGGTCATCCATTGAGGTGATGTTGCCAGCTATTGCTTGTCCATTCACAAGCACGCGAGCGAAGTCGTAGTCTTTTTCAATCTCATACCAAGTTTTGAACGAAAGCAGAGCAGAATCACCAATTGGAATCACCAACTTGCGAGTCATGCTGTTTTTCAGATCATCGCCTTTTTGAGAGTGGAACGAGTACTCGCCAGCAAAGGGTTTTAAACCTTCGATCTGCTTCTCCGGAAGATCCACTTTAATCATGTTCGGACGATTGTTGTCTGTCGTTTGGAACAGCGTATAAACTTGCGGGTTGTCTTCTAGGTCGTCAATCGAGATTTGGTCATCGTTAACCCAGCGACCGCCAATCGATTTTTGTAGGAAGTGTTTTGCCCAAGAGCTGAATGCCGTTGGTTGTGTACCACCAATTTGGCCAGCCCAACTGCCCGAAGACATGATTGACCAGTAAGAAACCGGTTCGCCCTTGCCTGTGTATTGAGTATCGTACTCATCAGGTAAGCCTAAATCGTGGCCGTATTCGTGAGCACAAACCCCGGCTGCAGCATCAATCGGCTGAATGGTGTAATCAAATGCTGCGTATTGGCCACCAAAGCGGTCAGGAAGAGAGCTAGAGGTACCTTCAAGCACATGAGTGCGACCAAGGTTGAATCGGTGAGACCAGATAGCATCAGGGCCTAATACGCCACCACCGGCTTCTTCGCCAACAGATGCGTGGAACACCATTAGGTGATCAATCACACCATCGGGTTCGCGGAAGTTTCCGTCACCGTCGTAATCGTAACGATCTTCGATATCGTAATCGGCTAGGTTGATATTAGGATCTTGAGCCAGTTGATTCAACGCTTCACGAACCAATTCTTGTGCGTTGAGGTCATTGTCGGTAGTCGGGGAGTTGCCACCGTAAAATGACGCAGGTTTAGAGGCGCGATACCAACCCGCAGCTTGGCCAGCAACACTGTAACTGTCACCCGATTCACTTTGGTAATACTGACGCATCGAGATTAAGTTTTCGCCGTTTGGCCCAGTGTAGCCAGAGTTTGAAAACAGCAACTCTTGATAATGTTCTGGGTTGTAGCTCTCGTAGAGCATTTGTGTGTGCTCTTCGGTTAGTTTGTTGTCATCCCAGTTCAAATCAGGGAAATCGACCAATAGAGCGAGTACTTTATCGGTACGCTTGGTGCCTACTTCCAAAGCAAAGACGCTCGCTTTTTTAACTCCAGACCCTTTTTCGATGGCTTTCAGTATTTTCGCTCGTTGTTCTAGCGCTTTTTTACCGAATTGAGCATCGCCTTTAAAACCGGCATTGATCTTATTTTTCAAGTAACGGTCAAGAGCATCGTGTTTTGCAACATCGGTTGCATCTTGATCAACTAAGCCTTGTCTTACTAGCATTTCAATTAGCTTGTCTTCATTTACCACACCTAAATCAATCGGTGTTTTGGCATAACTACTGACGCTAAATAGAGTAAGCATTGCTGAGGCCAACAATGTTTTTCTCATCATTTTCATTATATTTCCTTTTTATATTTCCATGTCGATATCAATATCAACTTGCCTTATTCGGAACGGTTGTCCGATTTTGGTTTAATACACTCTTTTGGTGTTTTATTTACCTGATGCTTGTTTGTTATCTTGTCTGTATTTGATAACTCGCCTGTATCTTTTATCTCTTTTCCGTTTTTTGAATCAAACGGAGTACTCTTCACTTTTTTCGCGTTGAGATAGATACGTAAAGCTTCTTGATTGTCCTCGTAGGTTAAGCTGGGACAAATAACGCCTCGTTCAATCAATGACTTCAGCAACAGTTCATCATTCTCGATAGTGGAAGCCTGTGACAGTGAGGAAAAAAATAGAACCATTAAAGTCATTGTTTTGTAAGACATCGTTATAAGAATCATCCGTTTTGGTTATGTAACAAAATATATTTATAAAATTAACCAATCAAATGGTTAATTTTCACAAACAATTATTCGTTCCGGTTTCAACATTAAGAGTTAATATCAAATAAGAAGGGTTAATTATTTATCTATCAGTTATTTAATGATGCTTAATGAATAAATAGGTGATAGTTTGGTTAATTAATACGGTTGTTGAGCTGATGGTTTATTGCTCTAGAGAGTAATAAGTATGAGGATCTATCATTATATTTTATGCTAACTGTAGACTGGTCAAAAAAATTAACAGTGAATTTTATAATGACACATTAATGCAAATTCACTGGTTAAATTATTTTCAGGTAAGAAGTGCGCAACAACAGAGTTTTTTTGAAATAAACGAATAAGTAGTAAAAAAGAGCCGAGCTTGACTCTTTTCGTTTGTATTTTAGTTAGTCATTTGGTGACGATGCTTATGATTGAGAGACATCACGATAGAAGTACCGTTCACATACTTTAGGATCGATACGCTTGATTACGTTTGATATCAAAGCAACCACAAGCACTGAGAATATCAGTCGCCCCCAAAAAATGGTGTAAAAGTCAGCACCAATCAACATAACCAATAGGGTATCTTCAATCAAACTGTGGAGTAGGTTGAGCAGCATGACGGCAGTGAACACGTCTCTTGCGGAGATATGTCCTCGCTTTGCTTCGCTGATCAAAAGCCCGCCACCAAAAGAAATACCCAACGTGATGCCAATAATCGTTAGGTTAGTCGCGTCTCTGCTTATGCCCAATAATCTCAGGAAGGGTTTCAACAATATCGCCATGAGCTTTTCGACGCCTAGAAGCTTTAAGATCTTGAGTAAAAATAACAGCACTGAAATCACCATGAAGATAACTGCGAAGCTTTTGAGTTGTTCCATAGCCCAACCAAGGTAGCTAGAGTCCGCTGATACTTCTGGTTGCCAAAGTACCGTGGCAGGATAGTTGAGTAAATCCCCGTATTGATAGCTGAGGTTCAGTAACCAGGCCAAGATTAAACTTCCACCCACTCTTACTGAAAGTGTGGCTAACCAACTTACTCCAGCTTTCTTTGCTATCGCGCCTTCAATTGGCAATGAGTGGGCGAGCAACATCATGCTACCCAACACAGAAGCTTGAGCAACAGTGAGAGGGACATCTGAATTGATCAGGATGATTAGCCCCGCATAGATGTTGGTGAGTATGGTTGTTGCCCAGACCAATCCCATTTCTTTCGGTAAACCCACGGTTTCCATGACAGGGCTTAACCATTCACTGAGAATGACGATGCCTCCAAGTTCTTCGATGACCTTGATTACTAAGATAATAGGAATCATGATTCGGAAAAGAGTTGAGGTTACATCGATAATCTCTTTAAGGAGTTCTTTAAAAAATTGATAGGCTAATTTCATTGTGACGACCATATTTTTATTGTGTTGTTTAGAGATATCTTACTCAGATTGTTGTGATTTTAATTTCAAAATAGTGCGTAAAAGTTATCTACAATTTTTTATTTAGCTTAATATTGAAAATTATAAGTCGCTTAATTAAGGTTTTGAGAAATTATGGAAATTGACCGTATAGATAGAAGCATCTTGGTTGAACTGCAAGAGAACAACCGAATCCCAAACCTGGAGCTCGCGGAACGGGTTGGGTTATCGCCTCCCGCTTGCTTAAAGCGAGTCAAAAGGTTGAGAGCCGAAGGTGTAATTGTAGGTGATGTTTCTATCATCAACCCTGAACTGATGGGCAACACGATGACGTTAGTCGTATCCGTAGAAATGGAGCGTGACCGTGGAGACATCTACCAGATTTTCCGTCGATCTATTTTGAAGGCGGCGGAAGTCACGCAATGCTATCAAATTTCAGGCAGTTATGACTTTATGTTGATCGTCACTGTAAAAGACATTAAAGCCTATGAAGATTTTGTTGAGCGCGTACTGCGCAAAGACTTAAATATTCGTAAGTTTCACACTTCTGTCTCTATGAGAACGGTGAAATTCAGTACAGCCGTCAATTTAGATGAGTGATCTTGCTTGTTAAATTTTGAGGGTGAGTTCGAACTCTGTGAAGTATCTAGCTTAAATTTGTATAAATAGCAGGCATTTACACAAAATGTGATGTTCACATTTTGTCATAACTTTAATAATTGTATATATTCCTCGGTTAAAATAATAATTAACAAAAGTTAGTATAAATGACTGTCAGTTCATCTTCTCAATCACGTGAAACGCTTATAAGCGAAAACGAACAGCTTGTCTCAACTACCGATCTTAAAGGTGTGATTACTTACAGTAATGATGCTTTTTGTCGCATCGCAGAATACAGCCAACAAGAGTTGCTTGGACAACACCACAATGTTGTCAGGCATAGTGATATGCCTAAAGCCGCTTTTGCCGATATGTGGGTCAGCCTGAAGCAAGGTAAAGCGTGGCGCGGTATCGTAAAAAACAAAACTAAATCTGGTGGATATTACTGGGTCGATGCGTACGTCACTCCAATCTATGAGAGCGGCAAGGTGAGTGGTTATCAGTCGGTTCGTGTTAAGCCTAAGAACGAATGGGTTAAAATCGCCGACAAAGCATATCAAGGCTTATTGAAAGCCGAGAAGTCAGGTCGCCAATGGTCGTTACAGGTCAGTGATAGCGTTCGTTATGCCGTGTTATTGGGGTCTCTCGCAGCTCCTCTAGTCTCAAATCTAGTGGAAGTAGGGCAGGCATCACAATGGTTGTTAAGCCTGCTTCCGGTATCTGCGTTAGCATTGCTTTTCCGACAAGAACTGATTGAGACACCGTTACAGTTGAAGATGCTTCAATCGAAGTTTGATAGTGTCAGCCGACTTGTTTATTCAGGCAATAGTAAGTTCTCAATCGCTGATTTCCATTTGAAGTTGCTGTCTGCTCGAATTCGTACGGTATTAGGTCGTATGACCGACTCTGCAAAGCCACTCCAAGACTTAGCCGATAACCTCAACACCACCTCATTTGAAGTCTCAGAAGCCTTAGATCAACAAACAAAAGACATTCTTCAAGTGCGTGAGGCAACTGAAGAGGTTGAAGCAACCGCGAGTGAGGTCTCTTCTCGTACAGAAGAAGCACACCAGATTGTTGATGTGACTTTGCAAACTTGTGCTGGCGCTAAAGAGAGTATTAATCAAACCCATCGAAATTTAGAAAGCTTAGCTTCTCAGGCCGAAAAGGCGACTCAAACGACTTACCAATTGAGCGACCAAGCGCAAAGCGTCAGCAAGATCATGGAAGAGATTGGTGGAATCGCCGAACAAACCAACTTGCTAGCGTTGAATGCAGCGATAGAAGCGGCGAGAGCGGGTGAACAAGGTCGTGGTTTTGCTGTGGTTGCCGACGAAGTACGCGCGTTGTCGGGTCGCACGTCAAAGGCTACGGTTCAGATCAAAGAGAGTATCGACACCATGTTAGCGACGATTGAAGGTTGGCAAAAGGATATCCTGGCCAATCGAGAGCAAACCGACGCGTGTGGTGATGTGGCGAAGGTGAGTGCAGAGCGCTTGTCTGAAGTAGAAACTTTAATGCAATCGATGAACGAGCTGATGCAGTCTGTCGAAAGCTCTGCACATAAACAGCGTAAGCTATCGAGTGATGTAAACCTGCACATGCAGTCTATCGCGTCTACTGCAGAGCAAAACTTAGTGGCAACGCATTCCGTGAAAAACCACTCTACTGAGCTAAAAGAACAAGTGAATGAGTTCTATCAATTGGCGAAGCGTTTCGAAGAGAAATAGCCGTTAAATTTAAGCCGAGTGAGAAATAAGAGAAAGCCTTGCGAAATTAGCAGGGCTTTTTTATGAGCCCAAATAGCAAATAGCAAATAGCAAATAGCAGACAACAGATACAAAAAAGCCCCGCATTTTCAGGCGGGGCTTTCAGTATGCATCAACCCATTTAAGGGGGAGACAATTTAATCAAGACTAAGCTAGAAGCTCTTTTGCTGTGTTTACTACGTTTTCTGTAGTGAAACCGAACATCTTGAATAGCTCGCCTGCTGGTGCAGATTCGCCGAACGTTGTCATGCCGATGATCTTGCCACCGAAACCAACGTACTTGTACCAGAAGTCAGCGATGCCAGCTTCTACAGCAATACGTGCTGTTACGTCAGCTGGAAGCACAGACTCACGGTATTCAGCGTCTTGCTTATCGAAAGCGTCAGTTGCAGGCATAGATACTACACGTACTTTTTTGCCTTCAGCTGTCAGTTCAGCAGCAGCGCTAACCGCTAACTCAACTTCAGAACCTGTCGCGATAAGGATAAGCTCTGGCTTGCCTTCACAATCTTTCAGGATGTAACCACCCTTCGCGATGTTTGCTACTTGCTCAGCATCACGAGGTTGTTGTGCTAGGTTTTGACGAGAGAAGATAAGCGCTGAAGGGCCATCTTTACGTTCAATTGCCAGTTTCCAAGCAACTGCAGACTCAACTTGGTCACATGGACGCCATGTGCTCATGTTTGGAGTCAGACGTAGAGAAGCGACCTGCTCAACCGGTTGGTGAGTTGGACCATCTTCGCCAAGACCGATAGAGTCATGTGTGTAAACTTGGATGTTCTGAGTTTTCATCAGAGCAGCCATACGCATTGCGTTACGAGCGTATTCCATGAACATTAGGAACGTTGCGCCGTATGGTACGAAACCACCGTGCAAAGCGATACCGTTCATGATAGCCGTCATACCGAATTCACGTACACCGTAGTGGATGTAGTTACCAGAGAAGTCTTCAGCTGTTAACGACTTAGAACCAGACCACATAGTCAGGTTAGAAGGTGCCAGATCAGCAGAGCCGCCCATAAATTCAGGTAGCATAGCACCGAACGCTTCTAGAGCATTTTGAGATGCCTTACGTGATGCGATGTTTGCTGGGTTAGCTTGAAGATCAGCAATGATTGCCGACGCTTTCTCTTCCCACTCAGCGGGTAGATCACCATTTACGCGGCGTTTGAATTCAGCTGCCAACTCAGGGTATGCTGCTTCATAAGCTGCAAGTTTCTCATTCCACGCTGCTTCCTTAGCTGCGCCTGCTTCTTTCGCATCCCACTCTGAGTAAACTTCCGACGGAATTTCAAAAGGACCGTGCTCCCAACCTAGTTGCTTACGAGTTGCTGCGATTTCATCAGCGCCTAATGGTGCACCGTGACAGTCGTGCGTACCTGCTTTGTTAGGAGAACCAAAGCCAATCACTGTTTTAGTACAGATTAGAGTAGGGCGAGGATCCGCTTTAGCCGCTTCAATAGCCGCGTTGATAGCGTCAGCATCGTGACCATCAACTGCTGGGATTACGTGCCAGCCGTAAGCTTCGAAACGCTTAGGTGTATCGTCAGAGAACCAACCTTCAACTTCGCCATCGATAGAGATACCGTTGTCATCCCAGAAAGCAACTAGCTTATCAAGACCTAGCGTACCCGCTAGAGAACATGATTCGTGAGAGATACCTTCCATCAGACAGCCATCACCCATGAATGCATAAGTGTAGTGGTCTACGATGTCGTGGCCTTCTTTATTGAACTGTGCCGCTAGTGCTTTCTCAGCCATCGCCATACCAACAGCGTTAGTGATGCCTTGACCTAGAGGACCAGTCGTTGTTTCGATGCCTGGTGCGTATCCGTACTCTGGGTGACCTGGAGTCTTAGAGTGCAGTTGACGGAAGTTCTTAAGGTCTTCAATTGAAAGCTCGTAACCTGCTAGGTGAAGCAGAGAGTAAATCAGCATAGAGCCGTGGCCGTTAGACAGGATAAAACGGTCGCGGTCAGCCCACTCTGGGTTTGACGGGTTGTGGTTTAGGTGAGAGCGCCAAAGTACTTCAGCGATGTCAGCCATGCCCATAGGTGCGCCAGGGTGACCAGAGTTTGCTTGTTGTACGCCGTCCATGCTTAGAGCACGGATCGCGTTAGCTAGATGTTTGCGGTTCATAATTGCTTCCAAAATTGATTCGAAATTAAAAATTCGTGGATAGATGTAAAAGAGGAACGAAATTCGTTCCTCTTATTTATTCGGTAGTGATTACAGCTTAGCTGCGATCATGTCTTCTAGTTTGCCTTGGTCAACGGCGAAGTTGCGGATGCCTTCAGCTAGCTTCTCTACAGCCATTGGGTCTTGGTTGTGATCCCATAGGAACTCAGCGTGAGTCATTGCAGCAGGACGCTCTTTAGTACCGTTAGAGTCGATTAGCTTTTCTACTACTTCGCCTTCAGCTGCTTCTAGGTCTGCTAGAAGTTGAGGAGCGATAGTTAGACGGTCACAACCAGCAAGTTCAAGGATCTCGCCGATATTACGGAAGCTTGCACCCATCACAACAGTCTTGTAGCCGTGCTCTTTGTAGTAGTTGTAGATCTCTGAAACAGAGATTACGCCTGGATCTTCTGAAGCTTCAAAATCACGGCCTTCTTTCGCTTTGTACCAGTCCATGATGCGACCAACGAAAGGAGAGATTAGGAACACGCCAGCTTCAGCACAAGCGCGAGCTTGAGCGAATGAGAATAGAAGCGTTAGGTTACAGTTGATGCCTTCTTTCTCTAGGATTTCAGCAGCACGGATGCCTTCCCAAGTAGAAGCCAGTTTGATAAGGATACGATCGTTTGTGATGCCCGCATCGTTATACATTTTGATAAGTTGACGAGCTTTAGTAACGCTGCCTTCCATGTCGTAAGAAAGACGAGCATCTACTTCAGTAGAGATGCGGCCAGGTACAACGTTAAGGATTTCTTTACCGATGTTCACGTTAAGCATGTCACAAGTGTCTTGAACTTGTTGTGCTTTATCAGCGCTTTGCGCTTTAGCGTATTCGATAGAAGCATCGATTAGAGGCGCGTACTCAGCAATTTGAGCGGCTTTAAGAATTAGAGATGGGTTAGTTGTTGCGTCTTCAGGAGTGTACTTGCTGATAGCTTCGATATCGCCAGTGTCAGCTACAACAGTTGTTAGTTTACGAAGTTGCTCTAATTTATTGCTCATTTTGATCATCCTATGTATCGCATAACACCTCTTTAACGGGAGGTGTGGGCATTTGCAAGCTAACTAATGAAGTTCTCAATGGTTGTACCAGTGAGCCAAACTTACATTAATTTAAATTTTTCTCCGAACGAACATTTGCACGGAACATATGATCGCTCGATGAGTAAATGATGTAGCCATATTTATCCTATCTAGCACTAAAGTCAACGGTAAATAGTGCGGTATGGTGACTTCAGTCAAATATATTTCGCTCTAGTAATCATGGGGTATGCAAGCAAACGTTTAACGAACAAAGTGGGGTCAATTAACCTACAATAAAATAAAGGTCATTGCAGTGCGCAAATGTTCCTTGGTGTTACATATGTTCAGGGTGTAAGCTTGTGTATCACTTACTGAGCTCTCCTATATTAGGAAGTACAGCAGGTAAAATAATTGTTAAATATTGGTTGAGTGGTATATGAGTAAGAATATCCAAGATGTTTCCGAAGAAAACACTGATCTCCTGACTGAAGTAGCGGTTGCCTATTATCAAGATGGTGCGACTCAAGAAGAGATCTCGAAAAAGTTCTCAATTTCTCGTGCAAAGGTTGGTCGAATGCTCAAGCAAGCCCGAGATGAAGGCATTGTTGAGATTACAGTGAAATACCATCCTGTATTCAGTGCTAAAATCGAACAAAGGCTAATCGAGCGTTTTGGTGTTAAGCGTGCACTTGTTGCACTCGACCAACCAAATGAAGAAAAACAGCGGCTTCAAGTAGCAGGTTTAGTTTCTAACTATCTGACTAGTACATTGAAAAATGGCATGGTGGTAACAGTAGGTCAAGGCCGCAATGTATCGTCAGTGGCGCACCATACTGGCGTGATCACTCCGCGTGATTGCAAGTTTGTGTGTGGTATCGGTGGCATTCACCCAAGAGGCGGCATGTTTAACGCCGACCATATATGCAGACAGTTAGCGAAAAAGTACGGTGGTTCTTCAGAAACCTTGTACGCGCCTGCTTATGCAGAGAATAAAGCGCAAAAAACTGCATTTATGGAAAACAGCACTGTAAAGCAAACGCTCGATCTCGCTCGTAAAGCCGATGTCGCTCTAGTGGGTATTGGTGACATGAGTGAAAATAGTTATATGGTCGACCTAGGTTGGTTTACAGCAGGAGAGGTTGTGCAATCAAGGTTACTTCAAGGTGTCGTAGGTGATTTTGCGGGTTATGACTTTTTCGATGTACATGGTAAAGCAGCAAATACTGTCATGAGTGACCGAGTCATTGGTTTGGCCTTGGAAGAGTTTCGTCCAATTGCTGATGTTATTGCCATCGCCGCTGAGAACAGTAAACCTCTCGCTCTATTAGGCGCACTAAGAACTGGTGTGGTGGATGTAATCGCGACTAGTGTAAGCAATGCATTAACGGTACTTAACCTTGATGAGCAGATGAAGCAAGCATCTAAATAGTTAAGTTTTTGTAAATATCCTATTTAAATAAGCACACGGACTAAATAGGATATTATTTAGCACATAAATATTATTTATAGGTTTAGTTAGAAAGTTAATTGGTGAATATAAATGCCCGTTGATAGAGTCTCGTTTCATTTAACGAATGAATTATTCTTTTTCTGAGAAAATTCGACTAACGGGATTATCCTAATGAGGACAAAATTAATTTGTACATGTCTTACAACGTTACTTGTTGTTTGTTCTGTACAAGCTACTATTTTACCAGCTCCAATCTGGCACACGATGACCTTTATTGACGGCAGTACAAAGGAACTGCGCCTGATGGGGTCTCAACATATGTTTTGGTACCAAGATAGTGATGGATATCTGTATATCCAACATCATGATAATCAGTGGTATTTTGCTAAATATGAAAAAAATGATGGTGGGACCGGAAGTGTTGTCTCTACTGGTGTTCTGGCTTCGAGTGATGTTGATATTCCAAGTGAATCAAACATTAAATATCTCAAAATAGAGCAAATACACATCAATGAACCATACGATTCACCTGCTGCAAACAATAAAAAATTTCCATCCATACAAAAGCAACGTTCATTATTAAGTAGTGCTTCAAAAAAACGAATCACTGAGCAGCCTTTGTTGGTTGTGCAAGTCAGCTTTTCAAACGAAAAGATAGTGAATAATTTTCAGGCTACAATATTTGGTGAAAATCAACAAAGTGTTCAAGATTATTTTCTAAAAAATAGTTACGGGAATTATAAAGTTGTTCCAGCCAAAGAAAACGAAGGCACGCAAAATGATGGAGTTATCAATGTTACGTTAGATATTGAGCACCCTAATTGTCATTCCAAGTCTGAAAGTAATTGCCAAAGTAAACTTAATAACGCCTTCGCTAAAGCGTATGAAGCATTAGATGTTGATTTCAATCTTTCTAAATATGACTACAACAATGACGGTAGTATTGACCCGCAAGAGCTATCAGTTATGTTTGTGTTTGCTGGTAACGATAAATCTAGCGGTACACGTAAAACACCAACCATTTGGCCGCATAAGTATTCTCATCAAACTGTCGAAATAGATGGGAAGCGAATCAGTGCCTATTGTCTATTCGCTGACTATCAAGATGACCATCAATCAACAATGGGCGTCATTGCTCACGAGCTTGGACATCTAATGTTAGGGCTACCGGATTTATATTCCTATAAACATGATGGCTCCATTGGGCATTGGGGGCTCATGGGCGGTGGTAGCTGGGGAAGTAAACCAAGTGATAAGTATGCTGGCGAAACTCCCGTTAACATGTTGACATGGAGCAAAGAGGCATCAGGGTTTCTAAAGCCGAAAGTACTTTTTAATAACGGCAGTGTCGAAATAGACACAATCAAAGGCGAAAGCGTCATTCATCTTGACCCCTACCTAAAGCAGTTTGGCCCTCGCGCTTACGTCGAAAATAGGCGTAAAAACAATTATGACCAAGCACTTCGTGGAGAAGGCTTGTTAATAACAGCTGTGAATATAGATAATCAATTCAACAGTACGGGTCCCATGCAAGTGCAAGTTTTCCAAGCCGATGGAGAGGGCTTACTTGAGAGCGGCTTTTCATCTGGAGACAATGGTGATGTTTTCCCAGGTAGAGAATCGGTTACTAATCTTTCTGATGAGTCCGAACCCTCCTTAACGACGATTACGGCAGGAAGAAAGACGGATATCTCAATAACCAATATTGTCAGTGATGATACCAAAGCGAGTTTCTCTTTATTCGTGCCCAACTCAAACAATAAATCGTCTTGGGTAACCTCTTTTGGAAGGACTTATCCGCGCTACAATTCAAATACCAACGTTCTAGGCTTCTCCATTGATGTAGTTAAAGGCAAACAAGACATTGCGGGGATTCATTTTTATGCGAAAGCAACGAGCGTCGCGATGCCTATGTTCTATCGTTTGGTGGAATATCCATATCAATCAAGATTCGGCAATGCTGTTATTGATGAAAAGGCAGCTCGATTGTTACAGCGAGGTATCGCTCAGCAAGGTGGTGGACAAATCATTTTTGATGAGAAAATTAAACTTGGCTTGGGCTCAAAGTTAATTGTCCTAGAGATTGAAAATGGTACTCCTGAATACTCAACACAGTTTTTAGATGCGTATTTAGGAGACGGACAAAGAAAAAGACAGTTTTCGGGAACCATTTCTGATTACAAAACTCGAGGTTTGAGCCGAGGGTTTGGCCAGAATTTCCCTTTTGCAGTACTTTTTGAACTGCCGACACAAAACAAACCTATTGTTGTCGACGATAGGATATCGACCGATGAAGACATCCCTTTTATGCTCGATCTGTTGGCGAATGATATCAATTTACCGAAGCCCAATAATTATGTTGTAGAACTAGGGCAGAAGCCGACCAAAGGGGCGATAAAAAACGGCACTTACTTTCCATTTTCTGATCAGTTTGGTCGTGACAGTTTTACATACCGTTTGGTAGGTCGAGTTGGGGATAAGACGGACTTTGCTCATGTGGACGTTGAAATAAATCCAGTGAATGATGCCCCGAAGTTCACTCTAGATCGGCTAGACGCAAAGTCTGAGCCTGGTGAAACCGTAATATTCACAGTAACCAATATTATCGATGTCGATTCTTCGGAGCACCAAATCACGTGGTCTCAAGTACAAGGACCAAGATTGTTGTTAGGTGGAGCACAATCTAAAGCTCTTAAAGTGACGATACCTAAAGATGCTTTGGAAGGTGAGCAATACAAATTTTCTATTCTGGTGAAGGACTCGTCAGGAGGGTATACAAGGCAGTCTGTAGTGGTTGATGTGCGAAGAAAGCAAGCCTCGCTACTGGGTACTGAATCATTACAGGTGGAGTATGGTGACGAAGTTGATTTAGTCCCAAATATAAAAGGCACACTTCAAAAATTAAATATTTTAGAACCTCCGCGTAATGGTATTGCAAATATTGAAGGAGGTAAGATCGTTTATCGTGCGCCAGCTCAACGCAAGCAAGCTTTATATGACTGTATTAAATATAAGGTTTTATTGGAGGATGGTGATGAGTGGATTGGTTCGTTTGATATCGAAGTTTTACCGAATATTACAAATGAACCTTTGGTGACGTTAAATCAAAGTGATTCTTCTGGCGGAAGTACTTCATTACCCGTGTTATTTATACTGTGTTTACTCTTCAGGTTACGACAGCTGCGACAAAATAAAGTGGAATAGAAGAGCTATATTCATTAGCTCTTTTTATGTGCCCGGTCATAAATTATTTGACTGGGCAAATAGAATGATCTGTCGCATTTTTGATTCTAGAGTTACATTAATAGGTGTTTAGTTTCATTTGCGTGCTACCTTGATCACAAAAACAGACAATGGTTCATTTGGATGATTTTTAAGCTTTAGCCCAATAAGTGATGATTATTTACATAAATTTCAAAGCTTTTACGGATTTCTAAGGTGCTGAATGCATAGGTTTTGGTTATAATTGTGTTGTTTATAATTTACCTGGAAGGGGTGTTGTGTAAGGACTCTAGTACTTGAATTACACACAAAACATGTTGTTTGTAAAAGCACATAAGGATTTGTGAATCAGTTGTTGGTGCGAAAAATGTATTTATTTATTTAGATGCATATAAACATTATTTATGACTATATAAATAATGTTTTTTTGTATCTGAATGACACTATTGTTACTTTTACGCTGATTTTTAATAAGAATAATTAATAAAAGAACGCAACATCGGGGTAGTTTACACCATGAAAAACGTCAACAGGTCTATCGACGTCAAATATTTAAGAACATTTTCACACGTTGCTAAGCACAAAAGTTTCACCGCAGCGGCTGAGTCTCTATTTATGACACAGCCTGCGGTTTCTCAGCATATTAAAAAAATTGAAAGTACGATCGGGGCAAGTATTTTTGATAGAAAAGAAGGATTTTTACTGACTAAACATGGGAAAGTATTACTTGATTATGCTGACCAAACAATGTCGATGTACGAAAGGCTGTTTGAAGATTTAGAAAAAGTTGAACTGCGAGATCAATTTAATATAGCAATTTCTGAATCATTTTGTTTTGAGATGGTTGAACGTGTAATTAATGAATTTCGATTGCTAAATAATATAGATCTATCAATTAACAGCTTTTCAAAATCTTCTCTATTAGATCCATCTCCCTATGATCTTATTTTTTCTATGGATAGGATTTCAGAAGAGAATGGTAAGTCTTACCAATTAAAAACTGTTAATTATGTTATCGCACACTCAAATGCACTTGATCCATATGAATGCTATCCTCAGCGTGTTGTTTTCTGCAATACGCTCTCTAAGTCTTATGTTCAAGAGCTACTTAATGACTACAATATTGAATCATCTCATGTGACGAGTTGGATAAAAACGAGTTCATGCCAGTTACTAAAAAGTGAATTGGAAACAAATGGTACTATTCTTATTTTTCCTGAATGGTCTATACGTCACAATAAATGCAAGACAATACCATTACGACAAAAAGTAAATATGTACGTTTGGTGTAGTGATGAGATTTCACAAGAGTTAGAGGCGTTAGGTATCAAAGATAAGATTCAACAATTGTTTCAAATTAGTGATATCTCTCGTCCTGTGTTAGAGCACAATATTATGTAATCAGTTTGCCAGAATGGATATAGTGCTAAAAAAGAAACAGCTCAAAGCAATAGGTATTCCGTAAGGAATGCCTTTTGCAAAGCTAGGTATTCCTCTTGTTTTTCCAACTATGTACATCGTGAAAACCAAAAAGCCTCCAAGAAAACCTATATAAATCAATGTTATTACAACTAGGTCCGGCTGTATGCCAATGATTAAAGCACAAAGTAACTTCACATCTCCAGCGCCGATCACTCTTAGGTACCAAAGTATAAAAAATACCACGAAGCAGAGAACCGCTATGGGTAACGATGACATCAAGTGGCCGTTATGTAACGCGACGAGAATACTAAATATTAAAGCTATTTTATTGAGGTCATTTGGTATCTTTCTATGTTTACCATCGAAAAAACATACGTGTATTGATATTAAAAAATTTACAAATATTAAAGTGGTGTAAGTTAATAAATCTATATTCATAAATATAGAATGCCGGTTAGTGTTAGCTATATCAACGAAAATCTGATTTCGGATTCTTATACCATTATAAAAATAGCTTATATCGATAAAAATAAGTTTATGTTATGCGGTCATAATAACTATTAATTGGATGTATGTTTGTTTGTCGGGTAGATTTTACTCGCAATTTCAATTAGACCAATGGTCAATATACTTTTTATAGGATTATTATGTATTACAAAACTTTAGCAAAACTAGCCGAACTTAAAATGAAGTTCGAAGATGATGTTCGTGGTGTAACTGCGGTTGAATATGCAATTATTGCCGTTGTAATGTCGGCTTTAGTATTAGCTGCATTTCAAACTGATGCGCTTAAAAATGCTATCACTGGTGCATTAACTAAAGTGACTACCAACTTGACTACAGCTACTACAGGCAAATAATCAGCCACTAAGAATAATATATAAAGGGGCTGTTGCCCCTATTTTAGGCTTAATATGAACAGAATGATCATTCTTCTTCTTGTCGCTTTCTCTATTTTTTCAACGCTGATCTATATTAATATTAACTATATTTCAACTGACGAGGAACCACAGGAAGTACAGCAGAAAGAAGAACCTAAAGTCAGTATTTTAGTTGCTCAAACAGAAATTAAACGTTCTCAACCTATAATTCCTAAGTCTTATGATAAGAAATTCATTCATATATCTGACTTAGATGGTTACTACTATACCTTAGAAGATGACCTTATTGTTGAACCTGGTGCTCTCTTTAAGGAAGACATCTCTGAAGGTACTTACTTAACACAAGATATGATCTCTAACCCTGGAGACCGAGATTATATGTACCTGTCATTAAATGATGGTGAATTACCTTATTTTTATGAAGTAACAGGTATTGGAGTCGTACAAACCGCAACCCTTACTCCTGGTGATAAAGTGAGCTTCGTTTCCACAACCTCATCAAAATCAAATCTAGTTGAGAATGGATATGGTGACATTGGCGATCTAGTTAGTCGAGTGATTATTAGTGGAGCTCGCGTGCTGCAGGTAATAAAAGGCAGTGAAGATACTGACTCTGAAGATGCCGAAGATAAAAAATACAGTCTAGTTATTGCATTAAATATGCGCAGCGTTTTGAAGCTCGAAATGGCTCAAAAAATCGGTGATGTGAATATTATTCCATCAGAAATCGAGAATCGCTATTTATCTATCCGCAGTAGTGACCTTTTAGAAACTCAGTTTGGTGTCAGAGAATTACGTGGTAAGGAATAACATGATTTTAAGGAACAAAAATATAGCTTTGCTATTGTGCGGGATTCTTTCATGTCCATTACTCGCATCAGAATTAATGAACTTGGATCAGGGCGCCGCGAAAACCATTAATTTGAAGCGACAGATATCAACGGTATTTGTGGCGAATCAAGAAATAGCTGACTACAAAATTATCGATGAGAACAAGGTTGTGGTTTACGGCGTTGGCCAAGGTACGACCTCGGTAATTGTTTACGATCGCGGTGGAAACGAAATCTACAATGCGGAATTGGTAGTCAATCAAAGCTTAAGACTACTCAAGCAAACGCTCATTGCTCGATTTCCTGATGAAAACGTTGTGGTTTCCAATGTTGGCGACCAAGTTGTGTTGGATGGCATTGTCGGTAGTGAAGAGATCAAACAAAAGATTAATCGACTTGTCGGAGAAATGCTGAAGAAAGATCGTCGCCGTGCAGCTTATGAATTAAAGGATGCAGACGGTGAAGCTGTAGACGAGCTAGAGTACACGGCAAAGTACAACTACGACCAAGTCATTAATAACTTAAAAGTTCTCACCACTGAACAGATTAATGTCAAGCTGACGGTTGCTGAAGTATCGAGTTCTTTTCTTACTGAGTTAGGTGTTACCTATAGCGACAGTGGCGAGCCGGGTACTTTTGTTAATAAGCTCCTTGATTTTACGGCTCAAGATATTGTTTCTGTTATCTCTGCAAGTGGTGATGACAAAATTGGTCGCGTGCTAGCCGAGCCAAATCTTTCTGTTATCTCGGGAGAACAGGCTAGTTTCCTAGCGGGTGGTGAAATCCCAATCGCGGTGCGAGATGAAGACGGTATTACCATTTCTTATAAAGAGTACGGCGTTAAATTAGCCATGGTTGCTAAGGTTACTGACACGGAAAACATCCGCTTAACCTTGATCCCTGAAGTTAGCTCAATTGATGAATCAAACAAAACCACAACGGGCTTAATCTCAGTGCCTTCTTTGCGAACTCGACGAGCTCAAACGACGGTTCATTTAAAAGACGGCCAAAGCTTTGTCCTAGCAGGGCTACTTACCTCAGAAGAGCGTGAATCGTTAACCAAGATTCCAATTTTGGGGGACATCCCAATATTAGGTGCGCTATTTAGTCACACTTCCACAAACCGCTCTAAAACGGAATTGATCATCGTAGCGACTGTGAATCTGGTTGATCCCGTCGAGCAAGAGCAAGTTAAGTTACCAAGTTTTAGACGTACCAGTGATCTAGAGCGACTACTTCGAATTGACCTCTCGGGACTGGATGAACCGGATCTAGAAAACACGATCAATCAAGGAGGGTTCAATTGATGAGATGGATCATTATTACCTTAATAGCTTTAATTACTTCTGCTTGTTCTCACGTTGATACTACGAACTCTAGTGTTATAGAGCAGCTAGAGGAACGCTTTGAATTTGATATGACTACCGGAGAGGATTCAATGTCTCGCTCCGTTGCTTTTATCCGAGATGTTAATTCGAGAGAGACAAAGGCAACGTTTGTGGTCAAATATAAGCCTGATGCGAGTGAATTTGTCGCGAAGCTAAGAGATAGATTTAAGTCAGAATCTATTGCTAAAGACAGATATAAAGTTGAGCTCGCTGATCAAAATCAAGAAAAGAATATCCTGATAATAGGGCGATATGTCCGTATTAAAAGCAGTGATTGTGGAGTGATGATGTTCTCGCAAAGAGAAGATTATCAATTTGGTTGTAGCGTCGAACATAACCGCAATATTAGCTTGGTTAACCCGATTAAGAAGGCTAAATAGTTATGGATCTAGATATCCTATTTCGGAACTCGTCTTCCAAAATGAAATCGACAGTTCAAGCTACCGATCTCGTTGTTTCAGACGATAGCGCTTTAACTGAATCGATCAATGATTTGTACGCTATTGAAGGGTTTCCCAAGCCACTTGAAGTGACTGACATTGATTTAGATGGTGTTTGGAATCAATCAAACATTCAGCTTAACCATGTTGTACTTGACCTTCGTAGCGCATCGAATGTTATTGAACAAGTATCCGAAATTTCGATTCGTTTGGATGTGAATATATCTTTGCTTGTGCTATGCGATGTTGACTCTATAAAACTTCGTAACCAAGTTCATGCTTTAGGTGCCACCTATGTTTTATGGGATTCGGAGCTTGATGCGTTACTTGCGGCGCTGAAGGCAACGCAAGAAGGCGATGCTGCCGTTAAAAAAACGCGTGTAGCAAAGCGTATATTAGTTTTAGGAACCAAAGGCGGGGTTGGAGTATCTTGCGTAAGTTCCGTTTTAGCTCACTCCTTAGCAGAGCAAGCAAATTTAAAGACACTCTTAGTGGATCACGATTCAGGAGCTTTGAATAGTGACATCTACATTGGCGTAAAAGGCTTGAAAGCCAAGCATAACAGTATCGATTTAAACCAGATTGATATTGACAGTGCAATTGCCAAAACGTATGTACATGGTGTGAAAGAGAAGCTTGATTACTTGGTTTTGGAAAGGAATGTCGCTTGTCTATCAGATCATGCATCTACACTGTACAACCTTTCTAATCAACTTATTGATCAATATAACTTTATTATCGATTCGGCTCCCTTATCTTGTTACGAAGAAATGCATGACCAGGAGTTATCAGACAAATATCACCGTATCTTTATTGTTTGTGAGCCCTCAGTGTCTTCACTACGTTCATATAACTCGTTGAAGAAGAAGATGGGTAAATCTGAACATCAAATAATCTTCAATCTTAACAGGCCTGCTAAGGACTTTATGGTGACGTTAGCGAGTGCTAAAGAAAGGATTAAAGCCAAAGATAGCATTGATTTCATGTATGAGCCTTCCTTAGAAAAATTAGTGGTACAACAAGGTATCAATGAGCTGCTTAAGTCTAAATCTTCAACAGCAGTTCTGAGCATGGTTGCCGCGCTAACTGGCAAGAAAATTAAAACTAAATCACGCTTCAGTTTGTTTAGAAAATGAATCAATTAAAAGAAATTTACATTCAGCTTCGAGATGAAATCTTCGATGCTTTGGACGCCGCAACACTTGTTGAAATCAGTAATCAAGAGCTAGAAGAACAGCTTAAAGATTCAGTCAATATATTGATCGACAAGAAGCAACTGCAAGTCAGTTCTCTTAAGCGCGTTGACTTGGTCAAAGCATTGCTCGATGAGTTGAAAGGCCTAGGGCCGCTGCAAGCCTTGGTCGATAACGATGACATATCGGATATCATGATCAATGGGCCTTCCGATATATTCATTGAAATCAATGGCAAGATTGAGCAGTCGCCCATTCAATTTGTTAACGAGAAACAACTGAATACCATTGCTAAACGAATCGCCTCAAATGTAGGTCGTCGTATCGATGAGTCAAAGCCACTTTGTGATGCTCGTTTGATGGATGGCAGTCGTGTCAATATCGTGATACCACCGCTTGCTATAGATGGCACATCTATCTCTATTCGTAAGTTTAAAGAACAAAAAATTAAGCTTGAGAATCTAGCTGAATTTGGTGCCATGTCTGTGGAAATGGCAAAGCTATTGTCTATAGCGAGTCACTGCAAATGCAACATATTGATCTCTGGTGGTACCGGTTCGGGTAAAACAACATTGTTGAATGCCTTGTCTGGGTTCATTGGTGAAACTGAACGTATTGTTACCATTGAAGATGCTGCGGAGCTACAGCTTCAAAAACCTCATATAGTTAGGCTTGAAACTCGTCAAGCCAGCGTTGAAGGAACTGGGGAGATTACCGCTCGTGATCTCGTAATTAATGCGCTTCGTATGAGGCCAGATAGAATCATCGTTGGTGAATGTCGTGGCGGTGAAGCCTTTGAAATGCTTCAAGCAATGAATACAGGGCATGATGGCTCTATGTCGACACTTCACGCCAATACACCGCGTGATGCCATTGCTCGTACTGAGAGCATGGTGATGATGGCGACAGCCAGTCTGCCTATATCTGCAATACGCCGAACTATCGTCAGTGCAGTCGACCTTATCGTTCAAGTAAAGCGTCTCCATGATGGTAGTCGTAAGGTGATGTACATCTCTGAGATCATTGGCATGGAAGGGGATAGCGTGGTGATGGAAGACATATTTCGCTACGAAGCCACTTCAAACTTCAAAGATGGAAAAATGGAAGGCGAGTTTAGAACGCCCGGCTTATCTACCCGCTCTGTGATTTATGAACGCGCAAAATTCTTTGGTTTAGAACAAGCAGTAAGGGAGATATTTACATGACCTTAGTACTGATTGCGTCATGGAGCGCTTTGCTACTTTATTTCGTTATCCATCGCTCTCGTCAAAATAAAAAATTGAGCAACTTAATTGAGATGGAAGCTGACTTCGAAGGGGTTAAAGGGGTTCGTTCTGTTATTGATTCACAGCAGTTTGAAGAGAGCTACAAAGCCCGGTTGAGGAAAAGTTACAAGAAGACCATCAAGGTGTTTCAACCTAATATGTCTTTGAAGATGATTCTATTTATCTCCGTGACGACATCTGCAATTTATGCGATTAATGAGTTCTTTTTACGTCAGGATTATCTTGTCTGTCTAGTTCTTGCAGAACCCATGCTGTTCTTTGTTTTCTACACAAAGTTAAAGAAAAGACAGATGGATCGTTTTAAAACTAACTTTCCCGATGCTTTGAACATTCTGAGTGGTGCAATCTCTTCGGGTCAGAGCATCATCCATGCGTTTGAATATGTAGGTAAGCAACTCGATAATGAGGTTGGTAAAGAATTTAAATTCATGGCTGAACGTTTACTTATTGGTGAAGACCCCGATGATGTTCTTGAGCGCAGTAGCAATACATTCCCATATTTAGAATACTTTTTCTTTGCTTCAACGATAAGAATCAACCTCGCGCGAGGCGGTCAGCTTAAAGATGTAATAAATAAAATCAACCGACTGATGTTTGATTCAAGATCGGTGGAGAAAAAGAAAAATGCATTGACCTCAGAAGCTCGTGCTTCGGCAAAGATAATTGCCTGTTTACCTGTGATTTTTCTTATTATTTTGAAGTTTACGAGCCCTGAAAACTACAGTTTCGTTATGTTTGAAGAAGCTGGCCAACCTATTTTTTATTATGTATTAGTCAGTGAGTTAGTAGGGTTCTTTTGCATTTGGTTGATTTTGCGAGGTGTGAATTAATGGACTTTAAAACCGCTATTATTTGGAGCGTAATATTCATTATATCGATAGTCCTAGCAACGTATTGTTTACGGTTTTGGGATAATACGAGAGCGGATATAGAGACTCGAAAAATAATCGGTTCGACACGTGAAGAGAAGAAAAGAGCAGATTTATTCAAGGCTATCTTGTCTAGGATTAGTTTTAATAAGCATGAAACAAAACGAAAATTGGTCGCAGCGGGCTTTTACAGTGACTTTCTTGCTGATGCTTATTATTTACTAAAAATCGTTCCTTTTTGTGTTTGCTTAGCATTGATTGGCTTTGATTTTTATAGCGGAGAAATGGAAGTAATATTTGCTCTGTTGTATCTAATGGCGGCTCTCTTAGCATTTATCATCGCTCCTGATTCTTATGTGTCTGCTCGAGGTAAATCTAACATCAAGCACATAAGTTCACGGTTACCCTTTTTACTCGATCTAATGAATGTCTGTGTTCATACCGGAATGACTCTTGAGTCTAGCTTGGAGTACTTAGCAAAAGAACTTCATTCCGTAGACAGTAACCTTGCCCATGTTGTGAGAGTGACAGTCGAACGCTCTCGCTTAGTTGGCCTTGAAAAGGCATTAGAAGAATTTTACGAACTGGTACCTACCAGTGAATCTCAAAGTTTCGTCATGACCATGGTACAGAGCCTTCAATTTGGTTCATCTGTTGGTCCCGTATTATCGACCTTAGCTACCGATATTCGAGAGCTAAATATGATGGATTTGGAAGAACGGATTGGAAAGATGGGGGCAAAAATGTCAATACCGCTTATCGCTTTCATCATGGTTCCAATCGTTGTTCTAATTGCTGCCCCTGGTATTTTAAGGATGTTGATGTGATAAGGAAGTATATATTAGTCATTATTTTTTTGGTTTTTTTTTCGGGTTGTGCAACGGTTAATAACCAGCTTAATACCAAAGAACAACTGCTTTTAGGATCGGGTGATTCACAGAAACTCATTGAATTTTATAAGGCAAATATACAATCGGAACCTGAATATAAAGTTAAATTGGTTAATTTGTATTTAGACCTAAAAGATATCAAGTCTGCTGAGCTGTATCGCAGCACTTACAATGATAATGATCTTGATGAACCTGAATATATTTTAACTAATGCAAGGCTTTATTATCAAAAAAATAATTTTGAAAAAGCACTGGAAGAACTGAATAAGTATCGGGATGAAGGTGGCGAAGAGTATGAGTATCAACTTTTAACCGGGAAAATATTTGCTCAGCAAAAGCGATTTACCCAAGCGATCGAACATTTTGAGGAAAGTCGTAAACAAGGAGCCTCAGACAGAGAGGCTGGAAATAATATTGCCGTTGTGAAAATAATGCAGTCTGACTACTTGGGTGCAACGGACATTTTATATGACCTTTACCTGTCGAATCCAAACGACCAGAGAGTGAGTTCTAACTTGATTCTATCTTCGGTTAAATCTCAGCGACCGGATATCGCATTGGAAGTTCTGAAACATTCGAATAGTGATGAACAGGCTCACAAGCAGCTATCTGCATTAATGAGGTCAATATCTAAAAGCAAAGGGAAGAAGGCCGTGACACAGTCAACGATAGAAATGGAACAACAGTTTATTGGTTCTCAAGTTAATTCAGGTGGCTTTGTAGCACCGACATCGCGAGTCAGTAAATTGGATACGACCGCAGAGTTTCAAGCTTCTAGGCACAGTGTTGATGGTTCGGTGCTTGACCCAAGAAAACTTAAACCCGGTGCGAAACCTATTTATCGAGTACAAGTGTTGGCGACGTATACGGCGATTCCTTCGGATTTTTTGAATTACTTAAAAACAAATTATGGCTCTGTTTATTCGTATACACATGGATTGTGGAAGCGCTATTGCATTGGTGATTTTAATGACTTAGATGAAGCGAAAGCGTTCTTAAATAGTATCGATATTAAGGGGGCATTCGTTGTTGATTACACCAAGAAAAGGTATGTCCGACTATGAGATCGTTTAAACGAAAGCAAAAGGGGTCGTTGACGGTTGAAGTTGCCATGGGTATTCCGATCTTTCTGGCTATTGTCTTTGGCTGGGTTGAAATATGTATTTTGACCTTCTCAATGAGCATGACTGATCACGCATTAACGACAGCGGTGATGCGAACAAAAAAAGCGGGCGACTCGAGCAGTAGTAACTCCATTAACTACGGCCAAATGATCAAAGACGAGTTGGACAAAGCGGGCGGCTCTTTGTGGAGCAACGTAGTCAAAGAGGGGAGTGTGATCATCCATGTTAACTATTTTCGAGATTACGAAGGCTTTCTGAAATGCACGGATACTTATGCTTCTGCAGATAAGTGTCCAGATAAGAAAGATGAACCGGAAGATATGGCATTGGCTGTTTACGCTTTGGAATACACCTATGATCCGATTGTCTCCATATGGTTCCCAGACATGCCTATCAAGCGGGAAATTATCACTATTCAAGAATATGAAAGATGCTCTTTCAAAATTGGTCAGGGAGCGGGTTGTGCAAACTAAACAAAAAGGTGCATTTGCAGTTGAGTTGGCGATGGTATTGGTCTTTGCATCAGGCATTTTTGTCGTCGTAGTAAATCATATGTTGGCCATCAATAAAAAAGGACAACTCGACAGAGCTTCCTATTCATTGACCACGATCTTTGCCGAACGAAAACAATTGTTTAATGCCAATATGGATATTTGTGCGGGTGACTGTCGAAAAACAGAACACAACGCGTTTGTGATTGCTTCTGCTTCGATGAAACGAATGATTCCAAACTTTGATAAAACTAAATTTGGGATGCGTATCGACGAGATAAGACTTGAAGAAACGGCTTTATCTGGAGGGAAAGTGAATTACCGAAGGGTTCAAAAGACTCTGACCAAAGGGAGCATACACGGATGTGATTTTCCAGACATGACTGATGTCACCAAAGAAAAAGCGATAGAAATACTCCCTCTGACATCACGAGGCCGCAGGTTACCTATGTATCAGGTTTCTCTCTGTTATGAAATCCCGACTAATTTGATTGGTATCGCTAACGGAGAGGTTTTTCGCCTTGTGAGTACATCTTATTCATTTGCGAGGGTTTAAGGTGAAATCGATAAAGAAAAACCGAGGTGTTGCTGGCATTTTGTTCGTTGGTCTATTACCAATGATGGTTATTTTTATGGCGTTCTCGATGCAGATGTCGCAACAAATGTTAGCACACTCGCGGTTATTAGAAGCGGCAGAGGTTGCAAGCCTGGCACTTATTGCAAGCCCTAAAGAGGACGAAGAAAAGAACGTAAAGTATGCACGCTATTTAGTCGATAGATATGTTGTTGATAATACGGATGATGTTGATGTCGCGGTGTTTACAAGCCGTTGTGAGTACAAAGATGGTTGTGTTCAAGCCAGTGGTGAACTTGCTCCGTTTAGTGACTTTGTGGTCAGTGCGACTGCCAAATATACGTCTTGGATCGCGTACGAAGAGATGAACTTAAAACCGGAATTTTCGGTGAGTGGGCGAGCAGTCACGCGTAAGTATCTTCCTCAGCCTGTTGATGTCTACTTTATCGGGGACTTTAGTGGTTCTATGGGTTACTCGTGGAAGAACGGTAAAATGAAGCTCGATGTCGTTAAAGAGACCATTAAACGAGTCGTCGATGATATTGAAGAGTTTAACACGGAAGAAAAAAGCCGAATTGCCTTGCTCGGGTACAACCCGCTCCATGTTAAACAATCTGATGAGATAGTAAGACTTAATGCTTATGGCTATCGTGCTTCATGGCGAAAGAAATACGTTTATGACTACGCTCGGAACTCTCCTGCGACAACGGTTAGGCGAATGTTTGATAAACCAACCTTGTATAATGAGATCATCGAACCATCGTATGGAATGAGTCGATATGAAGTAGAGAGACTTTATAAGCGAAACAATGATTTTGATGATGACTACAAGTTTTATGATATTCCACTGACTGAAGACTATGACAACTTTCGAGCTCAGTTGATGAGCGCTCAGTTGGAAGCTGGTGGAGGCACCTCTTCTTGGAACGGGATCATTGCAGCGGCACAAGAAGCAAATAAGGCGACCAACCTTAACCCTGAACAAGTGTTTATTGTGTTATCAGATGGTAGCGACAACGACGAGACTTATTTACAGAAATTGGTGGATCAGGGGTTATGTAAAAAGCTGCGATCAACCATTTCAGCGAAACAAAATCGCTTCCAAAGTAATGCCCCAACTGAAGCTGAGAAAACGAAAGTCACGATGGGCGTCATTGGTATTAACTATAAAGTGGCAGAAAGTGATGGCTTTGGTGATTGCTTTGGTAAGAAAAATATCTATCACGCCAAAGATGGTGAAGATGTGTACAAGTACATTTTGAATTTGATTAATGAAGAAACCGGAAAACTAAAGGATTAACATGAGATACCTAGTGATTTTATCTACGATGCTAATGTCTCCATTGGGCTATGCGAACTGCTTGGGCAATGTCGGCGAGTACGTCACGTCGAAAACGTTGGTGTCTTCTCATACTGTGACGACACAAGTGACTGGAAAGCTGATAGAGCTTGATGAGAAACCTCAAAATGAGGTGATCAATAGAGAAAGTGAAGTCATTCAAATCGCAGCTCAAGATGATGTGTGTTTCTATGATAAAGCGACGCAATCTTTGGTACTTAATTATCCAATTAATGTGTACCAATTGGATGAAAGCCATAAACAAGTACTAGGGCAGTATCTTAGCTTAGTTGGTGATAAGGCCAAAATTTACATTGAAGGCCATGCAGATAGCTTAGGCAGCAAAAATTACAACAAAGCCCTGTCATCTCGACGCGCTGGGCAAGTGGCGAGCTACTTGAAAAAAGATCTTCATCAAGGAAGTCGCATTGTTGAATATGCATATGGTGAAAGCGCGCCAATTTGTAAGGTTGAAGACAACAAGGAAACAGGTTGTAACCGACGAGTTGTGATCACTGTTAAGTCGTAATGGGCTTGGTTGTCGTTGTCTGTATTTTTATTTTTTGGGCCGCGATGTTAAGCGGTGTATAAAGAAAAGGGAGCCCGTTTGGGCTCCCTTTTTTGATCCATCACATTATTTGATATCCAGATAAACTAGCCAACCGCCTATACCGTTGATTCAGGTAGTTCTTCTGTCTCAACTTCAGTAGGCGCTAGATACTCACACAGCTCATCGTAAGGAATAGGTCGCGAGAAGTAATAGCCTTGCATTAAATCGCACCCACATGCCTTTAGAATAGAGAAGTGTTCGTTGGACTCTACGCCCTCGGCCAATACCACCATGCCGAAGTTTTTGCCGATCGCAATTATGTTTTGAACCATCGTAAGTGACTGTTGGTCAACCGCAATGCTATCAATAAAGCTCTTATCAATTTTAAGTTCATCGATAGGGAGTGCTTTCAACATACTCAATGATGAGTAACCAGTACCGAAGTCATCCAAAGAGATCTTTATCTCTTTCTCTTTGAGATCTTCGAAAATGGGTTTTACCAAGGTTACATCTTCAATGAACAGGCTTTCGGTGATCTCCAATGTCAGACAGTTTGCCGAAAACTGATACTTTTCTAGTGTAGCGAGCAAGTGTTCAGAGAACGATTTATGAGAAAACTGGCGAACGGATATGTTAATCGACAATCCGATTTTTTGTTCTGTGGTTCTATGTAAATGCGCGATTTGCATGACACTGGATTCAATGATGAAAGCGCCCAGTTTTTGCATTAAACCTGTACTTTCAGCTATAGGTACAAAGACATCAGGTGGAACAAAGCCTAGCTCGTCATCAATCCAGCGAACGAGTGCTTCAACACCATGAATGCTTTTATCAGCACGAACCAGTGGTTGAAAAACCATGAATAACGTTTGTTTCTCGATAGCAATACGTAGTTTTTGCTCCACTCTCATTTTGTAGAGATGGGCGTCTTGCATTGCCGTCGTGAAAATACTGTATGAGTTTTGCTGCTGTTTTGCTTTGTACATGGAAATGTCGGCTGATCGAAGCAAGCTATCTAAATCCTTTCCGTGTTCAGGAAAACGCGCTATACCGATGCTACAACCTAGTAAGAACTGTGAATTTTCAACCTCATAGGGTTGAGACAACACTTCAATAATTCTCTCAGCGAGTCGTTTAATCTCGGGTTCGTTTGTTAACGGTGTTAAGAATAAAAACTCATCGCTGGATTCTCGTACCAACAAGCTCAAGCGAGAGCGGAACCTCATCAAACGCAAAGCGATTTGTTTGAGCACTTTGTCACCGAAATCGTGCCCGTGAGTATCGTTTACACATTTAAAATTATCGATATCGATAAATAACAGTGAGAATGGTTCTGACTCATCTTGAACCCATTTATCAACATTTCTGCGCATGTATAAGCGGTTTGGAAGAGTGGTTAATGAGTCGTGATTCGCTTGGTAAATAAGCTGGCTACGAGTTCGTTGCTCATTTTTGGCGATTGACTTAACCAAAAAGTAGAAACCAAACTGTAGAAAAATAAAGACACAGAGAAAAATACCAAACTCTTGTATAAAGAGCTTATCAACATGAGAGAGATCTGTTCGGCCAACCACCCAAAGCTTGTAATCTGGAATGTATCTCGCACTGATCAGTGCGTGGTACTTGTCATCGCTGATCACGAAAGAGTATGTGTCTGCTGTGGTTTCAGCATCTTTGATGCTTATCCCCATTTGTTCTGAAAAACTTGTGGAAACGCGTTTCATTACATCTTTACCAACAGGATCTAAGTAAGCATCGAGAGATTCGATGTCGCTAGAAAAGAACTGTCGGTAATTGTCGAGTCGAAGCAACGTTAATGTGTTGTAACTGCCCGCGTGTGCATTATTTTCGAATACAATTGTGCTGTCTAACCGCAGTCCGGCGGTCATCACAGCGTCTACGTTCTTGCCATCAATTGAAATCGATTTTCTTAAGGGTATGACTAAGCTATTCAGGGAGTCTTGAAAGTATGTACGCCCCAAAACCATTTTTTTACTTTCTATCGCTTCCAAGAAAGAACTTCTCGTGTATGGATTTTTGAGCAGATTTTTTTGCTCTGAGAGCTGAAGATTAGAGCTGACAGAAAGGTAGTCACCTTGAGTGTTGAGTAAGCCAAAGGCAGCAATAGCAGGGTGGGTATCAAGTAATTTGTCTAGAATCGGTCTAATTTGTATCGAAGCCGTTCGAGTAAAATCCGATTGCTGTGCGAGTTGATACCCAACAACTTCAAGTAAGGCTTCCTGACTGGTTAATAGCGAACTGACAGAACTTGAAAACAACTCGACTTGAATGTGTTGTTGCTTTGTGAAGTCATCTCTGTTGGATTGCCACTTGGTTATACCTAGCCCAGCGAAAAGCATCAGGGTAAGCAGTACGATCAGAGCGTACAGCGACCAGATATTTTTCTTAAATAGAGCCATGAGATACCTTTTGTTGGGTAATACTAATTTCAATCAAATTGAAGTGACAAACGACTAAACGACATTGGCGTTTGTAATGCTCACTGATGTAACACAGCAATAATCACAGTACCTTTCATTAAGTAGTGTAACGACTGAACGCTGATATTCTTGAGCGCAATGTTAATAATCAGTAAAACATTAATGGTTAGTACATGATTAACCACAGTTTATTTTTAGCCACGATGATCATTAATCAACCTCTAACATTAATCAGAACCTAAAAATAACAAAGAGCTTACTTTATGAGGGGGTAAATCTCATTATGAGTAAACTCTTAATTTGCGCGTAGTATATTCCAACAGTGGCAGTAAACGAAGTTGAATTACTTATGAGTGACCGCTATCGGCAGTTGTTCATTGGCGCCCCATTCAGTCCATGAGCCATCGTAAACACCCATTTCACCTGAGTATCCAGCAAGTTTAGCCGCTAATAAAATGATACAAGCGGTCACACCAGAACCACAGCTGAAGAACATGGGTTGAGAAGGGTTTAAGTCTAACGTTGAAAATATGTCGATAAGCTCGCTCTTAGACTTCAACTTACCTGCATTTAATACTTGTGCAAATGGCAGGCAAACCGAGTTAGGAATGTGGCCGCTGCGTAAGCCTTCACGTGGCTCGGGCACTTCAGAATCGAAACGTGCTTGCGAGCGTGCATCCAAAATATTTGCGCTTTTGTCATCGGAGTAGCTTTGGGTTTGCTGAGCATTGACAAAGTAGTTGTCTTGAATGTTGCCTTCAAAATTCCCAATTGGTGCGTCTGCTTTATAGTTAGTACCCGTTGCGTAACCGGCTTCTATCCAAGCAGGTAAGCCGCCATCTAAGATGTAAACATTGTTGTGTCCCATCGCCATAAACATCCACCATGCACGAGGGGACGCAAAGGTTCCTGAATTATCGTAAACCACTATCGTACTGTCTTGGTTGATACCAATTTCTTGTGCGCGCGCGTTGAAGTGGTTTTCTGTCGGAAACATATGAGGAAGCAGGGTGTGTTTGTTACAGAAGTCTTTGTCGTAATCAAAACGAATCGCACCAGGAATCATTTGTCCTTTGATCTTTTCTGATTCACTTGGAATTTGAAACTCGATACTGGCGTCTAAGATGATTAGGTCGCTTTTTAGCGGATGACTCTCTAGCGAATGGTTTTCTAGCAAACGTTGTTGAAGTTGTTCTGGTGAGATGAGTGGCTGATTCATTATTGTTATATCCATTATTGTTGTTTTAGCGAATACAGTGTGTTGGCTATGACTGCTGTTATATCCAGTACTACTGTGCAGCATGACAGCGGACAAACTGGTAGCTGTTTAGCCCGGTTATTTGATTGCTTAATGTATCAAGCGCGACTGTAGAATCAATAGGGCAGTCTATAGTTGGTGCGATGGAAACGCGAAATACTTGATGGTCTTGTGTTTGAACGGTGAGATAACGCCTGTGCCCATCCAAGGATTGAGTCAACGTGTTAGATATCACTTTGGCTTGAATTCGTTGTCCAGTTTCAGATGTCATAGGGAAATAAGCGAGAGCTAACAATAAGCCCGCACTACACATCAAAATAATTAGACCTATTTTTAGCTGTTTCATGAGATTAAGTTTTTGAAGGTTATCTTTAAAAGATAAGGCAGACTTGCCATTAAAGGAACTCGACTAACGATGAAAGTTGAAATCGCACCCAATAAAAAGTGAGCATTGCTGCTCACTTTTGAGTTAATCAATTTTGATTTGTCACTAACTTTGGAACTTAATTCTAATGTCCAAAGTTAGTCTATTACCACGTAATTTGTGAACCACTGCTTGCTACCACTTGTTGCAGCGGCGATTGGCCATCGTAAAACCATATCTCAATTAACAAGGTTTCTTCGCTTAATGGCGCTGAGAAATTCGATGCGAACACTCCGTTATCTAAAGGCCCAGCGAGCACCTTACTTGAATAATCAGGTTTAAAAGTCGAGTCAGCTCTTGTAGTAAAGCGGCTGTAAACTGAAACGAAAGATCTCTCTGTTGAGATATTGCTGATATCGATATTTAAGTCGAACTGGTCGACAGAGTTGTAATCGAATCCATCAGGGACAACCAACTCATCCATTTTATATGCTTGTGGTCCATTTGAACTTGCTGTTGTCACCTGTGTGGGCGTTGATACCGGTGCTGATACGACGGTTGGCGTCGACGGCGTTGTTACTCCAGGTGTCGAAACGACCGGTGTTGAAGGTGAAGGACTTGATGCTGATGAGCCGCCACCGCCTCCTCCACCGCCACAACCAACGAGTACTAATGGAGTAAGCAACAATGCTAATTGGACTGATTTTGCTAACCCACTATGCAGTGATGGAGCCTTACTTTGAGTACAAGTTACCTGCTCTTTGCTCGAAATATCATGACCAAGCGTTACTGTATTTTTAATAGATATGTTCATAATCATTCTCCTAAGGCAAGTAACATTGGTCAGCGGCAGGTGTTTGGAACCAATCTGTTGATTGAGTACCACCAGACTCGGCAAAGTTAGCAAAGTTTGGGTAAGCCGTAACAATATCTACGTATTCAAGTGGCCATTCCCATTCTGTGTCAGATGTAATGAGTAACGCCCAAGGGTGATTGTTTGCAGTTTTAAAGTACTTACCTGTTGCAGGGTCACTGTCATCAACACCTAAACCAGTATTGAATAGGTTAACGGCATCGAAAGCTTCTGTTGGTGCTTGGTCTGGTAAGTGAACTTCCCAGCTACGACCTGGATGTAGAGGTAGGTTTTCACCGTGGTAGTGACCGGGTGTAGCAAAAATAAACGGGTCGTATGGCATGTCTGTCCAGCTTCCAGTGCCAACGCCAGTTCCAGTTAACGTAATACCTATTTGGAAAGAGAATTGCTCACTTTCCTTACAACCATTACTGGTTCGATAGAAAGTACAATCGGTGTCAATTTTGTCACTGAGGTTGTCGGTGACTACAAAGATAGCCTCGCTTCGTTCAGCTTCTAGATCCAGACTGGTGAAAGTCCCATTGTGTTTCATGTATGAGCCTGAACTGTTGACTAACTCTGGAGCTAAGTTCGGTAAGCGAACGGCAAAGCCATTTTTGTATGAAGCTCCGACTGCGGCCAAACGCCCGTCGATGGTTGATTTTACGACTTTTCCGTCTTTGAGGATCTCGGTGATACGATACTTGATCACGGCGTCATTCATGTCGTAGTCAGCCTTATAAGGCCAGTTATCTTCATAAGCGAGAGTTGCGTAACCAGAAGCGCTTGGGAAGTAACGAGCTGTTGCGCCGTCATTTAGAACATCAACTTGAATATCTACAACCTCACCAGAAGTTGAGCCTCCGAAGTAACTTAGGTTGGTTTGTTGACTGAATCTGAATCGAGCCCACGTTGTTCCGGTTAATGCATTGATATCCACGTTTAAGAACAATTCGTTCTCTCCGCCAGTCAACGCATAGTCTGTGAATACTTGCTCATTAGGTCCATCAAAGCTGCCATCTTGGTTCCAATCAATCCAAGCCGATAGGTAGCCTGATGTAGATGCTTCGATGATCACTTTTGAATCTAAACCTGCTTCTAGCGCGGTAACGAAACCAATACCGCCATTCGCCCACTCATCATCTATGCCGACGGTTTCATCTGATTGTGGCGTAACATAACCATCTAAGTCAGCATCTGGTGGCGTTGTGCCAAGCCATGTGATGCCATCTAACTCGTGTCGAGGCCCGTTACTTGCCAGTAGCGTAAGGTAGCTATCAGGTGCATCACCAAAGTCGATATTTGAGTCTTCATCAACAACTGGTGCATTGGCACAGCGAGCACCATCGTTTTGGCCGGAAGCTGGACCATTGGAAACAAACTCTATTGCCGGAACGATACCTGCGGTGATGTTTGCAGCGTTATCAGAGGATAAATTAATACGGTAGATCTTACCGTCTTGGTTTCTCGATACGTAGTAGTAGCCATTTACATCAAAATAACCTGCACCAAAAGTTCCGAGTTCACCAGTGTCGCCTATATAGGTTTCCGCACCTGTAGTAGGGTTGAATTGATATAAACCACCTGACGAATTATCGATACCATACAGAGAACCATCACTTGGGTGGAAAGCAAAGTCAGTTAAGTTGACGGATGCAGGGCTACCCACGATCTTGTTTACGGTTACTGTTGCGTTTGGATTGTCATCCAAAGGTGATAGATCAACTGTGAACAAGCCTTTATTCTTGCGGTATAGGTAGTACACGTGTTCATAAACGTCACCTACAAAGAAGGTGTGATCGGTTGGTAAACCACTGGTGTTAATTACTTCTGCTTGGAAATCTTGCCCAAGGCGAACGAGGCGCTTGTTAGTGGTGTCATAACCGTAAATATATCTGTCTTCGAAATCGAAACCGACGCCATTGATATTGGCGTTCATACCCGTATCGTCTTCTAATAGGGTGGTTGATCCGGTAACTAAATTCACACTCCATACTTGCACGGGAGTGGACTGAAACAGGTAAGCCTTGCTCGGGCAGGTATCAAATGGTGCGGCATTGGCGACTAAAGGCGCGCTTAATAGCAAACTTAACGTTGTAATTCTCATATCTACATCCTTGTCATGGAAGATATAAATACTTAATCAAGTTACGTGCCAATTATAAGTTACTGATTATTATTAATTTTATTTTATTGGAACCAAGCTTTTGTTATTTTCTCAAAATGAGAATTCAAATGAAATCAATCTGCCATGTATTATTTCAAATTGATAAAGTAGATTCGTGTCCCTAATTTTAGGCACAAAAAAGCCCTGACTTGGCGTCAAGGCATAGTTTTTAAAGCTCAGTTGTTAAATTCTAGTTTTCAAAGTTTAGGTTTCAAACTTAGTTCTAAAGCTATGAGCTATCAGCTTAAAGCTTGGCCCTTAAACTTAGATATTTAGAAAATAGGTCGAGAGCCAGATTGGCTATCCACACACCGAACAGCTCGGCATTTTCATTAGATTCATCTCACGCCAACTGTGTGACATCGCGTCTAGGATAAGCAACTTACCTTGTTTGGGTTGACCAAGCTTGGCGATAACTTTAATAGCTTCTAATGCTTGAGCTGCGCCTACCATACCGACAACGGGAGCCATAACGCCTGCTTCAACACAACTCAGTGCTGCGTTACCAAATAGTGCGCTTAAACACTGGTAACAGGGTGCATCAGGATCTTCATAGGTGAATACGCTAATCTGACCTTCCATGCGAATAGCAGCGCCCGATACAAGTGGTGTTTTTGATGTGTAGCACAAGCGGTTCAATTGATTGCGCGTCTCAACGTTGTCACTCGCATCAAGAACAAGAGAGTGCGCTTCAATAAGCTTTTCAAGCGCTTGGTCATCTAGCCTGTGATCTACGGTTTTAATAACAAGATGCGGATTTAGCGTCTGCAAAGATTCCGCCGCTGAATCTACTTTCTTCTTGCCAATATCGGCATCAGTGTGAAGGACTTGGCGCTGTAAGTTAGACAGCTCGACAATATCATCATCGATGAGTGTCAATTTACCAATGCCAGCAGTAGCGAGGTATTGAGCGGATGCGCAGCCTAAACCTCCTGCACCCAACACCAATATCGAGCCTTGTTTCAGCGCTTCTTGGCCTTCAAAATCAAACTGCTTAAGGATGATTTGGCGGTTATAACGAAGCATCTCTGCATCAGACAATATTTCCATCGGCTAGCCTCGTTAGTACAGTGTTGAGTTAAACAGTTGAATTTGAACCGTTTCGCCCACTTCTACACGACCACGTTCACGCTCAAGTACCACAAAGCAGTTTGCTAGGCTCATTGAGCGGAATGCTCCTGAACTTTGGTTACCTGTGGTTTCTACTACAAACTGACCGTTTTCAATGGTGTAGATACCTCGTTGGTAGTCTGTGCGTCCAGGGCCTTTTTTGAATGCTGATTTAGTGGTAGCAGGAATTGATTCTGGTGCTGTCCATGCTGTGTGACCTGCAAGTTTTGCCAGCATCGGTTGAACCAATACATACATTGTCATTATTGCTGATACTGGGTTGCCCGGTAGGCCACAGAACCAGGCTTTATCCAATTCACCAAATGCGAACGGTTTGCCCGGTTTGATTGCTAGCTTCCAGAAGCCGATTTGACCTAGTTCCTCAAGGATGTCTTTAGTGTAATCCGCTTCACCAACACTCACGCCACCAGAAGTCACCACAACGTCTGCTATTTCTTGAGCTTTCTCGAACGTTTCTTTAAGTGTTGCAGGGCAATCTGGAATAATGCCTAGGTCGATAGCTTCGCAACCAAATGCTTCGATCAGCGGTTTAATACCATAGCGGTTGCTGTCGTAGATCTGACCATCTTCAAGAGGCTGACCTAATGGCTTTAGCTCATCGCCAGTCGAGAAGAAAGCGACTTTAGGTTTGTGTAATACAGTTACGTGACTAACACCCAATGAAGCGATCATCGGAATATCACGGGGTGTTAAACGTTCACCACGGCTAAGAACGATATCACCTTGTTTGATGTCGTCACCAGTAGGGCGAATATTGTTGTTCAGTTTGATGTCTTCTTGCTGAATCTCAATGCCAGCAGCCGTTTCTCGGGTGTTTTCTTGCATGATGACCGCATCACAACCCTCTGGGATCTTTGCGCCTGTCATAATGCGAATAGAAGTGTTTGCTGGCCATTCACCTTCAAATGGTTGACCCGCAAAGGATTTGCCTGCCAATGGCAGTACTTTACTGTTTTCTAGGTCTGCTAAACGTAGCGCGTACCCATCCATTGCTGAATTGTCAAAAGGAGGAACAAAAATTGGGGATAGAATGTCTTCAGCAAGTACATAACCTAATGCATCAGCAAGAGGTAGAGACAATGTCGTTTGGATTGGTTTGATTGGTGATAGCAGCTTATCTAGTGCTTCTTCAATTGGCATTAAACCCGGAGCATCGCAACAGCCCATAATTGAAATCCTTTGATCGTTATTATTTTGATTTGGTGGTTGGCTTTACGGAGTTTATGAAAACTAGCCAACGAAATTGAGGCCACTTTAGCATAGTTTAAGCCCCGTAAATAATGACCTCCCTTAAAATATGGGTGTATTTATTCAAAATTCCGAGTATCCTTGTTTGCCATCCAAAAGGGGTAATAGAAGAGGAAGTTCAATGCCAGGTCTTAGCGAATCAGCGAAGTTGGTTAAAGATGCGCTAGCAAGCCGTGGATTAGAGACACCAATGCGTCCTAACCAGGTTAGCCGAGAAGAGAAAAAGGAACGAATCGAACATCACATGCGTGAGATTCTAACTCTCCTTGAACTTGATCTTGCGGACGACAGTCTGGAAGAAACACCACAACGTATTGCAAAAATGTATGTGGATGAAATTTTCTCTGGTTTGGATTACGCCAATTTCCCAAAAATTACCGTAATTGAAAACAAGATGGGTGTTCGTGAAATGGTACGTGTTAAAGACATTACCGTAACCAGTACATGTGAACATCACTTAGTAACCATTGATGGTAAGGCCGCAGTGGCTTACATTCCGCAAGGTAAAATCATTGGTCTTTCGAAGATCAACCGTATTGTTCGATTCTTTGCTCAACGTCCTCAAGTTCAAGAGCGCATGACGCAGCAAATCCTTGTTGCTCTGCAAACGTTGTTAGAAACGGATGATGTTGCTGTAACTTTGGATGCCGTTCACTACTGTGTGAAATCACGTGGTGTTATGGATGCAACCAGCGAAACGACAACAACAGCATTGGGTGGTATTTTTAGATCAAACCCAGCAACGCGACATGAATTTTTGCACGGTCTGCGTTAACTACAGAGCTATTTGATGAACGCGATTTAGCCTCTGTAAATTGATGTTTGTTGAAAGATATTTTAAGCCTCGCTTTATGCGGGGCTTTTTTGTATCTGTAATATGAGCTTTCGCGTGCGTCGTAGCTTCCCCGACTCAGTCGTTCCTCCTTCTCGAGGATGACGTGAGTTTGTTCAGGAGCATATCGAGAATAAAGGGATTTTTTGTATGTCTGTTTATCTGTATAAGTGTTTAGGTGAAGCGCACTCAAGAAGTTTGGAGCACACACATTTGTCATTCCCTATGGGAACCAGCGTAATAGGGAATCTACTTTTTCGAGGGGGATTGGAACGGAAATTAGATGCGCTCTACAGAATCTATAAAGCGCAAATTTGGGTACAGCTGGTGGAATGCTTAAGTAAGATTAAACAAACGCTTAAAGTAATGAACAAAGCCTGATGGCTTGTTCTCAGCTTGGTAGATGTTTAAACCATCATAAAAGCTACCCATGAACTCCACTCGGATCTCATCGTCTGTATTTCTGGATAAGCGAGACAATAGTATAGCGGTGACTTCTGCATGATCATTGGCTAGGCTGTAGTCCATTCCGAGTCGTCCTTGAATGAACAACCATAAATGAGTGACTAACGTTAACTGCTGAGCATTAGAGTTTTGAAACTTATCACTGTGCGCGCTACCAACAGTATTATCGAACACGTTTTGCATCGCTTCGCTGGCTTCTTTATTGCTTTCAAAGCGGTAGCTAACATCGATATGTACTTTTGTTAGCAGGCCGAGCAATGTCTGGCGCGCAGAGTTGCTGGGCTTATTCTCACAAGCGTGTTTGAAAAGTGCGTGGTTTTCGTCAGTAAATGATTTTAACTCTTTTTCATAGCCAGTCGTCAGCGCTTTAACTGAATCAAGACCAGCGAGTTGCAAACACGCTTCGAGCTTAGTTTGACGCTGAGATTCAGTCTGAGTTTGGATCTCAGTCATTACTCTGTAGCTCTTCCCAAGTGACTTCTGCAGATTGCGTGTCGCTGTTAACGAAAGCAGAGTTACCCGACAGCATCACTGAAAGATCCATTGTACGTTGTGTCATCGCTGCCATTTGCTCTATACCATTGTTGTCTAGACGAACAATTTGAGCCTTCAGGTAGCCGAACTTACCTTTATTCTGTTCCCACCAAACATTCGATTTAGTATTGAAGCTGAATACACGCACTGATTTAGATAAGCGAGTCGCTTTCTTAACACGCTCTGGATCCGGTTCGCCCACATCAATCCAATCTAGAATTTGGTCATCTAACGACTTCTGCCACAAATCAGGTTCTTCTATGCTCGACAATCCTTTAGTGAACTGAAGATCCGGCGAAGCATTGATACAGAAAGCAATGATACGAGCCATCATACGTTGTTCAGTTTCAGAAGGATGCTGTGCAATTGTTAGATTGAAAGAGTCGTAATAGTCGCGATTCATGTCAGTTAGAGAGAGTCGAAACTTGTAGATTGTCGGTTTAAGAGCCATTGATAGGGTGTCTTAGGTAGAAATAGTGAAGGGGAATATTACCTTAAATCTCTGAATAGCGGGTAAAAAAATAGCCAGCAGAGGCTGGCTATTTTTAGAAAGCTTTAAAATACTAAATTAAAGTACTTTGATGCTGTCAGCTTGTGGGCCTTTTTGACCTTGAGATACAGTGAACTCAACTTGTTGGCCTTCAGCAAGAGTTTTGAAACCGTCGCCTGTAATTGCAGAGAAATGTGCAAATACGTCTGGACCATTTTCTTGCTCAATGAAACCGAAGCCTTTAGTTTCGTTGAACCATTTTACTTTACCAGTAACTGTGTTAGACATGATGATATCCTAATATTAAATTTTTATATTGAGCCAATTGTGGCACTGATAGCGTGGAAAAATTTATTGCTATTGCGTACAACACAACGGGGTTACTAGTAATCCAACGAAATGTTTATATACAAAGAACTTTCTTTCTAGCCGAAATTGAGTCTAAATCAAATCAGGGGATAGTCAATCGAATCCATAAGGAAAGGTTCCAGAAATTTGGGGGTAGTCAAACTTTCCATTCCTTAAATATCATGGAGTTACAGTTATATGGTGATTTGTTGTAGTTTTTGTGAAAAAGGTGGGTGAAATTGATGACAAATTTAGAGTGGTTGCACTGATTTGGCACACTTTACTTTTCCGTTAGGAAGCCGCTAATTGGTGTTTGAGTCCAGTTGAAAGGCTTGTATTTATAAATTTATCGGGTAGTTCATCTTCACAGGAATGGGTACCAGATTATTTTTTCAAGCGATAGAGATTGCCATTGTCGGTACTGAAGTAAATATCTCCGTCAGGAGAGGTCTCTATATCTCTTATTCTCTCGCCCAAGTCTTCTAAAATACGTTCTTCTTTGACTGCCTCACCTTGTTCATTCACTGTCACAATATTGATGTGGGTGAGCTTAAGAGCACCCGCTAACAACTTACCTTTGAGTTCTGGAAATTTATCGCCTTGATAGACAATTAAACTACCGGGCGCTATTGAGGGGACGTAAACTTTGACCGGAGGTTCAATACCGTCTTTGGTCTCAGATTCTCCAACACTTATCGGCCCCCAATATTCTTTGCCGTGTGATGTGACTGGCCAACCATAGTTTGCGCCTGCTTTAATTAGGTTTATTTCATCACCGCCGCGTGGCCCGTGCTCAATAGACCAAAGCTTTTGTGCCGGGATATCATAAAATAGGCCTTGAGGATTGCGATGACCAAAACTCCAAATCTCATTGAGAACTTTGTCGTTGTCCGTGAATGGATTGTCGTTAGGTGTGCTTCCATCTGAATTTAATCTCAATATCGAGCCCGCATGAGTCAGCGTGTCTTGGCCGTTGTCTCGGTCGCCACGATCGCCGATTGAAAAATACAGATGGCTATCATCAAAGGTTATGCGGCTACCAAAGTGACGACCTGTATCTGTTCTCGATTTAGATACAAATACATCTTGCCAATTAGATACTTTATCGGCTTTGTAAGTAGCCGAAGCGAGTGTGGTTACGCCTTCACCATCGACGTCTTTACTGTAAGTGACATAGAATTTCCCAAGTTCAAAAGGGGAGAGCGCGATATCCAACAAACCGCCTTGGCCTTTCGCCCATACATTGGGGAGCCTGAACAATGTATTCTGGTCACCCGTTTTTAAATCAATGTGTTTGATAACGCCTGCTTTTTCTGTGAGAAGCATAGAACCGTCATCGACATAAGCGAGACCCCATGGGATCTCGAGGCCATCTGTAATTTTTTCTGCCTGCCATGCAAAAACTTGGGTTGAAGCGATTGGGCCTGAAGCGATGAGAGATAAAGCACAGGAAAGAATACGATGATGAATGTTCATTGAAGTTCCTTGATGTCATTACGTTGTGTTAGTTTAGCTTGTGGCAAGCAGGTCGATAGTTAGAGTGGGTGAAAAGTCACTATTCACATATTTAGTTCAACGAGTATTGTATGATTATACAAGCTCACGTATGTTTACTGTGCCATTCTCTATTCGATCCTTTCGGAGCACAATGAATATTACCCCTGCAACATCTTCGCTATTTTCTCTGTCTTTATGTTGTCAGGTGGATACCCGATCAATCTGTTCCCAAACTATCTGTTCTCAAACGACCTTTTTTCAAGCCATCTGCTCTCGAACTATCTATTCTCAAACCATCCGATCTCAAAGTACCTGTTCTACTGGATACTTTACATCATGAGTCGTCGATTTGATTTTAAATCGATCTTACTTGCGTGTTTGGTCATCAGTATCGGTCAGCTCAGTATGGGCTTGGTGTTTCCTTCGTTACCTTGGATTGCGAAAGACTTCGATGTCTCTTTAGAGCAAGCGCAGCTTCTGGTGAGCGTGTATTTATTAGGCTTTGGTCCTTCTCAGTTTATTTATGGTCCTATTTCTGACGCTTTAGGGCGTAAGAAAGTATTGCTGAGCGGCTTATTAATCGCGATGCTTGGCCTATTGATGATCATCTTCTTTAGCCATTCGTTTACTAACATGGTCATGGGGCGATTCTTACAAGGTTTAGGGACGGGGTGTTGTGCTGTACTGGCTCGCGCTTCAACACGAGATCGTTTTAGTGGGGCAGATTTGCCGCTAGCAATGTCTTATATTGCGATGGTTGCGTCTATTACACCTTTGATTGCACCGGTTATCGGTGGGTTTATAAACTTCCACTTTGGCTGGAGTATGGTGTTCATCTCGCTACTTGGATATGTGTCACTGGCTTGGGGGGTATTAGCGTTCAAGTTTAAGGAAACCGTCACTCAGACCTCCGCAATTCCTTCGCCGAAGAAAATGATATCGCAATACAGAGAGTTATTAACTTCTCGCTATTTTATGAGCTTTGCGAGTATTGGTTGGCTTAACTTTAGCCTGATGATCACCACGGTGTCGGTGATGCCGTTTATCATGCAAAACCAGGTTGGCATGACGTCAGATGAATACGCAATGTGGGCGGTGATTCCTGCTTTGGGAATGCTTGGTGGTACAAGCCTTTGCAATCGTATTCGTCCGATATTAGGCAACAAGAAAACACTGCTATGCACGCCTGTGCTTCACATCTCCGCTG